>DATAOI010000046.1 GCA_036265815.1 Gemmatimonadales bacterium | reverse complement strand
ACCGGGAGTCGTGAGAATGACCAGGTGCCGACCGCCGCCGTGATGACTGCGACAGCGAGCACGACCGCCGGCTGCCCGAGGGCCAGCGTGACGATCCGGTGAATGGCTGAACGACTCGTGGAAGACAGGTTGGTCGGCACGTCCGGCTCTGCGCTCACTGAGTCGATGCCCCATTGAGAAAGAGCGCGCCGTCCGTGACTACGGACTCGCCGGCCTTGAGTCCCGACGCGACCTCGTAGCGATCGCCCACCCGTCCGCCCAGGTCCACCCGCCGCCGGTCGAACGCGCCACCCACCGCCGCGACATAGACGAACGGCAGGTTCTCGTCATCCCGGAGGACGGCCACCACCGGAACCGTGATGCCCGTTCGTGGTCGCAGGGTGCGGATGGTCACCCGAACGAGCATGTCCCTCCTTAGGAGCCGCCTCGGGTTCGGTACCACGACCCGCACCGCGGTCGCCTTGGTGGCGGGGTCCACCAGGTCGGCGACGTAGTTGACCCGCCCGGGGAGCGTGTCGAATGCCGCATCGGTCGAAATGAACGCCGTCTCCCCGCGCTGCACCGCGCCGAGGTCGCTCTCGAACACGTTGGCCATGACCCAGACGGTCGAGAGATCCGCGATGGTAAAGCACGGCGTGGTGCCAGCCTGGAGGAGCTGCCCCGGCGTGATCAGCTTCTCGACCAGGGTCCCCCCAATCGGAGCGCGGACGGCGGCCTCGGTCGCCGGGACCGGCTTGCCGTCGCGAATCGCGCCGATCGAGGCCTCACCCAGACCCAGCGACCGGAGCTGGGAGAGCGCGGCATCCCGGTCGGCAGTGGCGGCGGCCAGGTCGGTCCGGGCCTGGTCGAGCTCGCTCCGGGCGAGCGCGTCGTTGGCGAAGAGCTGCTCATCCAGCGTGGCGATCCGCTGGGCGTTGTGCCACGCGCCCTCCGCCTTCCGATACGAGGCCACCGCCTCGGCAAAGTCGGGAGAGGCCACGATCGCGAGCGGCTGCCCGCGTTCGACCCGGGCACCCGGAGACACCAGGATCCGCGAGACCGGACCGGAGATGGGCGCGATCACCTGGGTCGATCGGTCGCTGTTGAAGGCGACGGTACCGGTGGTGGTGATGGACGCGTTGAACACGCGGGGCTCGACCTTCTCCAGATGAATCCGCGAGCGCTGGGCCGTGTCGAGCTCGACCGTGCTGGCCTCGACCGTCGAGTTGGCGGCGTGGTCGGCGGGCTCGGCCCGACGGGAGCAGCCGACGACCGCGGCGGCCAGAAGCGCCGAGAGCAGAGTCGAGCCGAGGGCGAGTCTATCGGTCATGGGTATCTCCGGTCTCGAACGTGTCCAGGGGAGTCGCGGCGGCACGTTGAAGATCTGCGCGAGTGCTGTTGGCGGCGGCCAGTGCATCGGTGTACTGGCTCTCCGCCTCGAGCAGGTTCCGCCGCGCGTCGAGCAGCTCCAGCGCCGACGATCCCCCCAGGCCATAGCTGACCGACGCGATGCGGTACGCCTGGCGCGCGAGCGGGAGGAGGGCGTCCCGGAGGTACACCACCTGGCGACGCGCCGCGTCGGCCGCCGCGTAGGCCGCCCTGAGGTCCTGCCCGACTTGTCCCTGGAGGTCTCGGTAGGCCGCCGCGAGCTCGAGCTCGCGATGGCGCGCCTCCCCGATCTCTCCCCGGGAGTGCTGCCAGAAGAAGAGCGGGATGGGAAACGACACGCCGGTGAAGAGGACACCCGGTCCCGGGTCGGCATAGTCGCGACTGATGCCGACCGTCAGGTCGGGGAGCCAGTACTCGCGGGCGAGCCCGGTGGTGGCTCGCGCCCCCTCCTGCTGGCTCTTGAGGTCGCCCAGCTCGGGCCGGGCGGCGAGGGCGGCGGCCTCCAGTCGGGCGAGATCGGGCAGGGCCGGCGGCACGGCCAGTGAGTCGGCCGCCGCGACCGGAGCGCCGAGTGGGCGGCCCACCAGGCGATTCAGCGCGGCCCGCGCGTTCGCGACGTCCCGCGCGTTCGCGATGAGCTGGTTCTCCGCCTGGCCCAGCTCCACCTGCGCCCGGACCAGGTCGAGCTTCGGTGTCGTCCCGGCGTTGTACCGGGCCTGAGCCCGCCGGACGAAGTCCTGGGCCAGGGCCTTGGCCTCACCAAGGTCCCGCTCCCGACGAAGGGCGGCCAGCAGTGAGTCGTAGGTCTGCGACGTTTGCGAGACGATCAGTTGCCGGGTCAGCGCGGCGGAGAAGGTGGCCGAATGAACATCTGCCGTCCCGATGCGGCCTTGCAGCCGGAACTTGTCGACGAACGGAATCGTCAGACTCGCGATCACGCTCCGCTCCGTCGAGCCGCCCGCGCCGAACAACCCGGGGGACTGGTCGAACGCGGCACTGAATGCGGGATCGGGAATCGCCGTGGCCTGCACCTTCCGGGCGCGCGCCTGGGCCACCTGCTCTGCCGATACTTGGAGCTGCGGATTGTGCGACAGCGCTTCGGCGATCGCCCGCTCACGGGTCAGGCAGAGAGAGGCGGTCGGCGCCGGCGCGGTGTCGGCGCTGGGCCGAAGACAGTCGGGCCGGAGCGCCAGCTCGAGCGAGTCGCCCGCGGGGCCCCGCTCGAGTGCGGGCGGCCGAACGGTCGTGTCGGGCTGCTGTCCGAATGCCGCGCTGGCAGAGGACGCCAGTGCACACACCCAGAGGAGGTGTCGCATGCTTTGCCTATGATAGGTGACGAAAACCGGCCGTCAGCTGGCGGCTCGGCTCACTCTCACGGAGAACCCGGGGCTCAGCCTACGACGGGAGGGGCTCGGGAGAAGTTGCTGAAGGAAGGGTCGACACAGGGGAGGGACGCCGGGGCCGGAAGGGCCGCGGTGTGCTGCTCGGCTCCCGAGATCGGGAGCGGTGCCAGTGCCTCCAGTCGGGCATGGAGCGACCGTACGATGCACGCGGGGCAGGTCGCCTCGTCGTGCTTGGCGCGCTCGTGCCCGGGGTCCGAGGGAGCGAAGGCCTCGTGGAGGGAACGTTCTCCGGTGCCGGCGACCACCCGCCCACCCGCATGGTCGGGCACCTCGGTCAACGAAGCCAGCACCATCACGAGCTGGACCACCGCCAGGAGCATGGCGATGATGCGGCGCGCCGGTGACGCGAGGGCCCCGGAGGTGCGGCGGGAAGTCATCGGCAGAAGGGTAAGTCACTTTTCTACAGGGCGCTAGCCCGTTCGCACTGGCCACCGTCTGGAGGATCGTGGTGGGACTTCGGCCGGCGCGCCTCTGCCTGCCCAAGAGAGCTGGCTCCGGGTCGCCCTCGAGAGGTCCGTGTCCGCTCGCAGGGTGGACAAGCCCGGACGCGCTCGCTACACTGCCTGCCAGGCGTCGAGCCCTGTTCGGCCGCATAAGCGCTCTCCTACTCGGGTCTCGCCAGGCCCCCTCCAGCGACAGTTCGACGCGATTCTCGGAAGGCGAGCCCGGCTGCGGGGCGGCGCAACTCGTGATCCCGCATCCCTCGCCCTCGGCTGCGCCCCCGCCGGCGCCTTCGTTGTTGCGCGGCTTCCGCACTTGACACATCAGGATTTCTTGATACGTTGCGCTCATGGCCACGCGAATCAAGACCAATCATGCCAGGGGCGCCGAGCTGTTTCACGCCCTGTCCGACCCGACACGGCTTTCCATTCTCCAGCGCTTGCGCTTCGGCGAGCGCTGCGTGTGCGACCTGACGGATGCGCTCGACGCGGCGCAGTCCCGGCTGTCCTTCCATCTCAAGGTCCTCAAGGAGGCCGGGCTCGTGATGGACCGCCGGGAGGGGCGCTGGATGTACTACACGCTGAATTCTGACGCGCTGGCCGAGGTGGCCGAGCGGATCGAGGCGCTGGCGTCCGCTCCATCGGCAGCGGAGCGCCGGAGCGGCTGCTGCTGAGCCGCCCCTTTTTTCTCCGACATATCAACCTTTTTTGATGAGGTCGAGATGGGCACCGAGGACATCAAGTCCACCGTCCGCGAGCGCTACGGCAAGGCGGCGCTCCAGGTCGCCAGTGGGACGAAGAGTAGCTGCTGCGGCGGAAGCTCCTGCGGAACGTCGGCCGAGGACCCGATCACCTCCAACCTCTACACCGACGCCCAGACGGCAACCCTCCCTGCCGAGGCGGTGCTGGCGTCGCTCGGGTGCGGCAATCCCACCGCGCTGGCGGAGCTGCACGAGGGTGAGGTGGTGCTCGACCTGGGCTCTGGTGGCGGTATCGATGTCCTGCTCTCCGCCAAGCGTGTCGGCCCCAAGGGCAAGGCGTACGGCCTGGACATGACCGATGAGATGCTGGCGCTCGCCCGCGAGAACCAGCGCAAGGCAGGGGTGGAGAATGTCGAGTTCCTGCAGGGCGACATCGAGGCCATCCCGCTGCCCGACGCCTCGGTGGACGTCATCATCTCCAACTGCGTGATCAACCTGTCCGCCGACAAGCGGAAGGTGATCGCCGAGGCATTCCGCGTGCTCCGGCCCGGCGGGCGCTTCGCCGTCTCCGACGTGGTGGTCCGGGGGGATGTTCCGACGGCGGTCCGGTCGAGCATGGAGCTGTGGGTCGGGTGCGTTGCAGGGGCGCTCACCGAGCAGGAGTTTCATGCCCTCCTGTGGGAGGCTGGGTTCGAGACGATCGACATCGAGCCCACCCGCATCTATGAGTTCGAGGACGCGAAGGCCTTCCTCACCGGAGCGGGTCTGGACACGGAGGTGCTCGCGCGTGAAGTCGGCGGCCGGGTCATGGGCGCATTCATCCGCGCCGGCAAGCCCACCGCACCAACGGTAGCGGACAGCAACCCCACTGAGCGGGTGCACGCCTGCTGCGGCCCGGAGTGCTGCGCCTGACGCCCGCCATACACGGAGAAACCAGTGGCGTCGACCTCAGCTGACACAGAGCCGTGAGATACGCACTCATCTCCGACGTGCACGCCAATCTCCCGGCGCTCACGGCGGTGCATGCGGATATCGTGCGACGGAATATCGGTGCGGTGTACCACCTGGGCGACTTGGTCGGGTACGCCCCCTGGCCCGACGAGACCGTCGCGATGATCGCGGGCGCAGGGATACCGGGCGTCGCGGGCAACTACGACTCGACCGTGGCGACCGGCTACAAGCACTGCGGGTGCCGCTACGAGGACCCGCACCAGGAGGAGCTGTCCCACCTGAGTTACGACTGGACCCGGCGACATGTCTCGGCCAAGACCAGGGCGTACTTGGGCGGGTTGCCGTTCCGTATCGACGTGTTGCCCAACGGCGGCCATGTCGCAGGGCCGCGTCTCGTGCTGGTGCACGGGACGCCGACGCTCAATACCCTCTACTGGACCGAGGCCCGGCCCGACGAGTTCTGCTTGAAGATGGCCGGCTACGCCGGGATGAAACCGGGCGACGTAATCGCGTTCGGCCATACCCATAAGCCGTGGCACCGCGAGGTCGGTGGGATGCACTTCGTGAACACCGGCAGCGTGGGGCGCCCCAAGGACGGCGACTGGCGCGCCGGATACGTGCTGTTGGACGTTGGCCAGCGGGCGCCATCGGTGGAGCTCGTCCGGGTCGAGTACGATCTGAATGAGGCCATGCGCGGCATCCGGGCGAGCGACCTGCCGGCCGAGTTCGCGGACGACCTGCGCACCGGTGGGCAGCTGTCACCGACGAGCACTCCCACCCAGGTCTAGATCGCCGTGACGAGGAGAGAAGCGGACAGGGAGGGATTCGAACCCTCGAAACGCTTTTGACGTTTACACGCTTTCCAGGCGTGCGCCTTCAACCGCTCGGCCACCTGTCCCCTTGCGAGGCGGCAACTTAGCGGGCCAGTGGAGGCCCGTCAACGCGACGTGACGCGAGTGCCCCGCAATCATTTCCGCAGCTCGAACTCGGCGCGCGCCTTTGCCAGGACCGCCAGCACGGTTTCCCGCTCCTCCTTCCCGTTCCACCCCGTGTGCCGCTCGACGCCCTGCACGAGCCGGCCGATCCACGCCAGAAAGTACTCGGCGTCCCCCGCCGATCTGATCGGCTGGCCCCCGACGATCACATAGATCGGGCTCGTGGTTGCGTAGGGATAGAGGTCGAGCACAGGATAGACCGCGCGATCGGTTCGCGCCCGGAGCAGATACCAGCCGCTCCGGCGGATCGGCAGCCGGAGATCGACTGAGACTCTGGTCCTGTCACCGGCGAGCGGCACCTCCCGGACGACATCGCCGTTGCCGATGATCTCGAGATGATCGACCGGCACGTTCGACCGCAGCGACACGTGCGCCGTCACCTCGCGCGATCCCGCCGGAACGGCCAGCTCCTGCCCTACCCCGCGATGTTCGATACCGAAATCGAGCAGCGGGCCATTGGTCGCGAAGCTCCGCCCCGCCTCGAGCGAATCCAGCAGCCGGCGCTGGGTCAGCGGTGCGCCGCTCCGCACGTACACCCGGTTCATCCCCACGGGGCCGCGGAGTGAAGCGAAGTTGGCCATGGCATCGGTGCCCGCACCCGCGGGCAGTCGGAAGCCGCAGTTGAGGACCCGGTACCAGACCTTGGCCGTCGCCATCGGATCGTCGACGAATCCCAGTGCCTCGTAGTAGTCCACCTTGCCCAGCGCTACGTCCACCGGGAACTCGGCCGTGAGCGGAGTTGTCGTGTCTTCCGGCGCCGGGTCGCTGTCGAAGGGATGGACGTATCCGGTGACGCCGCCCTCCGCGTGCGCCAGGTCGAGGACCTCGGCATTGGTGGGCACCAGGCTCGCCGCCGCGGTATTGGCATAGCCCGCGTAACCCGGCAGCAGGACGTGGTCGCGCAGGCCAAGCAGACCGACGTGGCCCCAGTAGCTGGTATGGAACTCCTGATCATGGACTACCACGGTGCTCGCGGTCGAGACCGGATCCGGATGGCCCAGGAAGTACCCGATGTCCGGGATCCTGCCCTCCTTATTGACGATGAGGTTCTCCACCAGATGGAGGTCCTCGGCACGGGCCTGCGAGGCGAGATGGGCCGGGGTGTTGCGATAGACGCCGCCGTAGTTCATGTGCACGTGCAGGTCGGCGCTGTACCAGCCGCGGGCCGGGAGATCGTCCAATCGCTCGAGGGCCGCGCTCAGCGTGGTCGCCGCGGGCGGGTGGACCTGCACCGTGCGACTGACGACCCGGTACTCGGGACCGTGGGATACCTCCACGGTATAGCGCCCGGCGGGCAGTGTCAGCGTGGCCCTTCCCGCGACGTGGAAGTAGCCATACTCGAACTTGCGCTCGCCGCGGTCAAACCCGTCGTCCGCGTGGCGCCACGCGTCGTCCGGCGCGAAGCTCCGCCCGTCAGGACCGGTGACCGACACCCGCGCGCTTACGCTCTTACCTGCTTCGGTCACCACCACGTGGAGCGCGCCGACGGCGGACCGGTAGATCCGGTGCTCGGGACACACCTTCTCCCGCCGGCCACCGGGCAGGTCCACCACCCAGAGGGACGTGTTCCCAGCCTCGTTGCTGATGTATGCGATGCGCCGACCGTCGGGCGACCAGCGCGGGGAGGTGGCGTCGAAGTCCCCGTAGGTGAGCTGGAACGGATCGCCACCGTCGGCGGTCATCAGCCAGAGCTGATGCCACTGACGGCCGAGATACGAGCTGTACACGACACGGCGTCCGTCCCGGCTCCAGTCGGGACGGGCCTTCCAGTTGGTCTCCTCGTAGCGCACTTCGCGCATGGCACCACCTGGGTGCGCCGGCATCCGCCAGAATCCGCCGGAGCCCCACACGTGCCCGCGGTTGGAGATCAGCAGGAGCTCGCTCCCATCGGGCGACCAGGAAGGCGAGAGATATTGATCGAGGGTGTTGTAGTAGTACCGCGGGAGTCCGCTCTCGTGGTCCTCGGTGACACGCTCGATGCCTTGCGCTCGGCCCTCCCCGGTGATTGCTGCCGTGAAGACGTGCCAGCGGCCCTGATACGCCGACGAGACGAACGCGATCCGCTCGCCATCCGGTCGCCAGCGCGGCTCCAGATTCACCGAGCCGTCAGCGATGAGGGAAGTGGATGCCCCCGTCGTGAGGTCGAGCAGCCGGAGCTCGATCGCATCGTGCTGGTAGGACGCATAGACGATGCGCCGCCCGTCGGGCGACCAGTCTGGCTGGTAGTCGTATCCCGGCCCATCGGTGAGCTGGTGCGCTTCCCTGCTCCCCAGCCGTTGGCGCCAGAGCGAGCCCTGCATCGAATACACCAGCTCGCGACCGTCCGGGCTCCACGCCACCGACGCTGGGCCGCTGGTGGGCTGGGGGATGTACATCTCGCGGTAGTAATAGGGGTGACGGACTTTGACCTGCTGCAGCACCGGCGCGCGCTGCGCCGGGAGCTCGGACGAAAGCGACACCAGCATCGCGACGAGCGCCAGGCCGGCCGCCCGCCACGGGTGACTGACCCTCACCGGCGTCCCCGCCAATAAATCAGAAGCCCGAGCACCACGAAGAATGCTGCCCCGCCGATCACCTTGAGCCGGAAGAGCCACGGCTCGGCGGTGTCGGCCGGTGGAATGGTCGCGACCACCATGGCGAAGAGAGTGAGCCCGAGCCCCGCGACCCCGGTGAGGGCTGCCGCCGCGCGGCTCCGCGGCACGGCGCCATCGGCGGGCACCGGTTCCCGCAAGCGGATGCCCAGATAGGCGATGAACAGGTAGATGTAGGGGATGAAGTACACCAGCAGCATGGTGTCGAGAATGATCAGATACGCCTTCTCGACCGTCGTGCCTTTACCCAGCACCGAGACCAGCAGGAAGACCGTCGCCAGGACCGCCTGGGTGAGGATCGCCACGTAGGGAGTGCGCCACTTGGGATGCACCCGCCCGAACGCCGGCGGAAAGTAGCGATCCAATCCAATCACGAATGCCACCCGCGCCGGCCCCGCGAGCCAGGCCCCCACGCCGCCTACATTGCCGATCACGAAGAGCGCGGCGGCGATCGACGCGAGCCAGCCGAGGCCAGGGCCAAGCTCCCGGGTTCCCGCCGCCATCGCCTGGAGGAAGCCGGAGACGATCCGCACGTCATGACTGGGGATCAACCAGAGCACGGCGGCGGTCCCCGCCAGATAGACCCCGGCGATCAGCGGCGCCGAGATGAGCACCGACCGGGGCAGCGTCCGTGCCGGATCTCGCACCTCGCCACCCATCACCGCGGCGAGTTCCAACCCGGCAAAGGCGAACGCGATCGAGGCCCAGAGGTTGAGCTCGGAGAGGTTGCCGAAGTTGGGCAGCAGGTCGTGCAGCGACATCGGTGTCGCCGGCGGGCGGGTGAGCGCCGCGTGCATGCCCAGGCCCACGAGCAGCAGGGCCGGCAGATAGGTGGCGATGGCCCCGAAGTTCTGCAGCCAGCGGCCGGTGCGCACCCCGACGATGTTGAGCGCCACCGCGAACCAGAGGACGCCCAGCGTGGCCGGCAGCACATAGATCCAGCGGTCGGCCAGTCCGGTCTCGCCCTGACCGAACGCGTAGGTCCCGACCACGGCAGTCGCGATCAGCAGGTTCGGATAATAGAGGATGTTGTTGACCCAGTAGCACCAGCCGCAGAGGAAGCCGTGCCCGTCTCCGAAGGCGCGTTTGGTCCAGCAGTAGATGCCGCCTTCCTCGGGATAACGGGCCGCCATATCGTTGACGGCGAGGCCTTGCGGGATGAAGAAGAGCAGCGCCGCCAGAATCCACAGCGTGATCGAGCTGGGCCCCGCCGCCGATGCCGTGGCGACCCAGCGAAGGCTCACCACCGCTACCAGGTTGAAGAGCACCATGTCCCGCAGGCCGAGCACGCGGGTCAGACCGGTCGATTCACGCTCGGCGGTTGCGGTCATCGGTGGGCTCAAGCCTTGAGGAAGAGACGCTGAGGATCCAGCACGTCACGCAGCAGGCGGAGCTCGCGGTCGGTGGGCGGATCGACCGCGCCGAGCTGGGGGCGGACCCGGAGCGGCCAGCCGACGCCATCCCGGACCTCGTCAGCGGTGACCCCGGGGTAGAGTGAGGCGAGTGCGAGCTCGCCCGTGTCCGGCTCGGCCTCGAGGATGGCCTTGTCAGTGACCACCTTGACCGGACCGGCGCCGGGCATGCGGAGCTCACGGCGAGTGTGACCATCGACCCGGTGGCCCGGGCTGGTGACGAAGTCGACGCGCTCGGGAAACGCGCGGCGGTTGAGCCGGCTGATCACCAGCGTCCGGCGCGCGTGAATGGCGATCTCGGCGGCCCCGCCGCTTCCCGGCAGCCGGACGGACGGATGCTCGTAGGCGCCCACCACGGTCGTGTTGATGTTGCCGTACCGGTCGATCTGCGCGCCGCCCAGGAAACCGACCTCGATCCGGCCGTTCTGCAGGAAACATTGGAAGACGTCCGCCATCCCGCAGACCATGAGGGAGCCGGTGACCAGCGACGGGTCGCCGATCGAGACGGGCAGCCGCTCGGGCACGGCGCCCACGGCCCCCGACTCGTAAATGAGGACCAGCCGGGGCGCATGCAGCGCCCGGGCGAGATTGCAGGCCAGGTTGGGCAGCCCGATCCCGACGAAGACGACCTCCCCGTCCCTGAGCTCTCGAGCCGCGACGGCGGCCATCATCTCGCTGGGAGTGTGGGTCACCTAAAACCCATAGTTCACCCCCGCGCACACCTGCTCTCCCGCCCGAAGCCTCGCGAGCCCGCCGCACTTGGCCACGTAGGCTGCCCGGTCCGGCACGCCGTACACGAACTCGTCCAGATAGCGCCCGAGCGCCGCCTGGTCTCGGGAGATCCCCTCCCAGGCGACGTAGAACTCGTTGTCCCGGTCGTAGTAACCCTGAGCGTAGGAGGGATGCGCGCCCCAGGGTTCCACCACGACCGCGTCCACCACGATCCCGGGAATCAACGTCCGGTTGGGATCGGCGCGGATGACGCGCTCGTCCACCAGCTCCTCCACCACCACGATCACCCGGTCCGAGGCGAAGGCCGCTTCCTTCTGCACACCAAGAAGGCCCCAGATCTGGGTGTTCCCCTCGGCATCGGCCCGCTGCGCGTGCACGATGGTCACATCCGGGTTGAGCGCCGGCACGGTGGCCAGCAGCTCGCCGGTATAGGGGCAGGTGATCGTCCGAATCCTGGGGTTTGCGGCGGGAAGATCAGTGCCCATGTAGTTGCGCATGGTCCAGAACGGGAGTCGCGCGGCGCCGGCGCTCAACCGCGCGACCATGCCGAAGTGGGAGTACTCCTCGATCTCGAGCGGGGGCTCGCCCCGCTCCACCGCACGGCGGAATGCGTGCAGGGAGCCGGCCCCGGGATTCCCCGCCCAGGAGAAGACCAGCTTGCGGGCGCAGCCGGCGGCGATCATCTGATCGTAGATCAAGTCGGGGGTGAGCCGGCAGAGCGTGAGATCCCGCCGGCGCTGGCGGATGATCTCATGGCCGGCCGCGAAGCAGATGAGATGGGTGAAGCCCTCGATCACCACCGTGTCGCCATCGCGCACCTGCGCGGCGATGGCCTCCCGCATGGTGGTGACCTTAGAGCCACCGCTCAATCGAGCTCGTCCAGGATGGTGTCGATCATACCCAGCGCCGTGTCCACGTCCTCGCCGTCCACCACCAGCGGTGGCGCCAGCCGGAGCGCGCTCTTGCCGGCGCCGAGCAGGAGGAGCCCGCGCTCGAACGCGCGCTGCACCAGATGGTGCACCAGTTCGGGGGCGGGGTCACGCGTCGCGCGGCTCTTCACGAACTCGACCCCGACCATGAGCCCGACGCCGCGTACGTCCCCGATGCACTGATGCTTCTGCGCCAGGGTCCGGACCCCTGCCTGCAGGCGCTCGCCCATCGTGACGGCGTTGGCCATGAGCCCGCCCTCGACCAGATCCAGTGTCGCGAGCGCGGCGGCACAGCAGACCGGATTGCCGCCGAACGTCGAGCCATGGGACCCACTTTCCCACGTGGTCACCGATTCCTTGGCGATCATCGCCCCGATCGGCATGCCCGAGCCGAGCCCCTTGGCGGTGAGCAGGATGTCCGGCTCGACGCCCTCGTGCTCGCAGGCCCACATCTTTCCGGTGCGGCCGACCCCGCACTGAACCTCGTCGGCCACCAGCAGGATGCCGTGGCGATCGCAGATCTCGCGCAGCCAGCGGAGCCAGCCGGGCGGCGGCACCACGTAACCACCCTCGCCTTGAATCGGCTCGACGAAGATGGCGGCGACGTCGCGGGGATCGAGATGACGGCTGAAGAGCTCCTGCTCGATCGCGTCGATGCATCCCCGCGTGCACTCCGGCTGATCGGCGCACCACTGACACCGGTACCGGTAGGCGTAGGGTACGTGATGCACGTCCGGGAGCAGGGGTCCGAAGCCGGCGTGCTGCCGAGCCTTGCTGGAGGTGAGGCTCACCGCGCCGGTGGTGCGGCCGTGGAACGCCCCGCGGAACGCGATGATGGCGGTGCGGCGCGTGGCGTAGCGGGCCAGCTTGATGGCGGCTTCGACCGCCTCGGTCCCGGAGTTGGTGAGAAAGACCCGTTTCTTCGAGGCACCCGGAGCGCTCCGCGCCAGCCGCTCGCAGAGGACGGCCATGCTCTCGTAGTAGAAGTCGGAGCCGCAGATGTGAAGGAAGCGGTCGGCCGCGTCCTTGACGGCGGCTACCACCTTGGGATGCCCGTAGCCGGTGGACGAGACCGCGATGCCGGCCATGAAGTCGAGGAACCGGTTCCCGTCGACGTCCTCCACCATCGCGCCCCGTCCGCGCGCCACCACCAGGGGATACTCCTTGATGTAGCAGGTGGAAGTCCAGGTGGCGTCCCGGTCGACGATCTCCCTGGCCCGGGGACCCGGCGGCGCGACGACGATTCGGGGATAGTCTCTCACGCTGGCTCCTCGATGATGGTGCGACTCTGCTCTCGCATGAACTGGGCGACGTAGTACGGCCCGCAGCCGCCTTTGCCGGTGGAGCCTGAGCCCTTCCAGCCGCAGAACGGCTGGGCACCGGGCCAGGCGCCCGTGGTGGCGCCGGTGCGCTTGTTGGCGTAACAGACCCCGGCCTGGACCTCGTCGAAGAAGCGCTCGACCTCGGTCCGCTCGCCCGAGAAGATGCCGGCGGTCAACCCGTAGTCCACGGCGTTGGTCTCGGACAGCGCCTGGTCGAGACTCTCCACCTCACCGACCGCGAGGATGGGGACGAAGAGCTCCTCGCGGAAGAGCGAGCTGGTGAGCGGAACCCGGGCGATGGTAGGGGCAACGAAGTGTCCCCGGTCGAAAATCCCGCCGGCGAGCCGCGCGCCACCCAGCAGCACGGTCCCTTCGGCCCGGGCCTGCGCCGCGGCGCGCTCGTAGCGCTCGACCGCGCGCTGGTTGATCACCGGCCCGAAGAAGACGTCGCGCTCGGAGGGATCGCCCATGCGGATGGCGCGGGTCTTCTCCAGGAGTCGCTGCACGAACGGCTCCGCCACCGCCCGATGGACGTAGAGCCGGGAGGTGGCGCTGCATTTCTGGTTCTGCAGGCTGAACGCCGAGCGCATCACTCCTTCCGCCGCCGCGTCGAGATCGGCGCTTGGCAGTACGATGGCCGCGTTCTTCCCGCCCAGCTCCAGCAGGCAGGGCTTGATCCACCGTCCTGCGAGCCCGGCGTGAATCCGCATCCCGACGGCCTTCGATCCGGTGAAGACCACACCGTCCACCCCGGGATGCTGCCACAAGGGGTCACCGATCTCCTCCCGGTGGCCGATCAGCAGGTTGAACACACCGGCCGGGAGTCCCGCGTCACGATAGACCTCGTACAGCCGGAGCCCGGTCCATGGTGTGTCCTCGGCCGGCTTGTAGACTACCGCGTTGCCGGCGGCCAGCGCGGCCGAGGACATGCCGGCCGACAGTGCGAGCGGGAAGTTGAACGGCGCGATGCAGGCGAATACGCCATAGGGCCGCAGAACGTCGGTGTTGCGCTCGACCGGAGTGATCCGTCCCATCGGGCGGACGAATCCGTCCGCGTCCTCCACCTGCTGGCAGTAGTAGTCGATCAGGTCGGCCGACTCCTCGGCGTCACCCATCGCTTCCAGCCGGCTCTTGCCGACCTCGAGACTCATCACGGCCGCGAGATCGTATTTCCGCTCCCGTATCAGCCCGGCCGCCTGTCGGAGTCGGGTCAGACGTTCGCGCCAGGGCCGTCGGCCCCACTCGGATTGCGCGCGATGGGCTGCGGCCACCGCGCGGTCCACATCTTCCCGTCGGGCGGCCGCGAACCGGCCGAGGACAAGACCGGTATCGATGGGGGACCGGTCCACCAGCGGCTCCAGCCGGGTCTCCACCGCCTCGCCATCGATGTAGAACGGGTGCCGCCCACCGGCCGACGCCCGGACCCGGTCCAGGGCCTGATCGAACAGGCGGTGGAATTCGGCCAGATCGCCGCTGGCCGAGGTGTAGGTGATCTTGGTCGTCGCGGTCATTGCCTCGCTCCGATCCGCTCCCCGGTGGCGCGGAGCGCCTGCCCGAAGAGCCGGACCATCTCCTCGATTTCTGACTCGGTCACCACGAACGGTGGCGCGAGCATGGCGAGATCCCCATCCCGGCCGTCGGCCTGCCCCACGTTCGGCCAGACCACGAGGCCGGCATCCAGCGCCGCCGCGGCGAACGTCTCGGCGAACCGGACCGAGCGCGGGAAGGGGGCGCGGGTGGACTGGTCGGCGACGAACTCGATGCCTGCCAGCAGCCCGCGGCCACGCACATCACCCACGAACGGGAGATCTTTGAGCGCCGCCAGCCGCCCGTGGAAGAGCGGCGCCATCGCGGCGCATCGCTCGACCAGCTTGTGGTGACGCAGATAGCGCAGGGTGGCCACACCAGCCGCACACAGCACGGGATGATGGGAGTAGGTCTGCGCATGAAGCAGCCCGCCCGACCCGCCGGCCAGCACGTCCACCAGCCGCCGCGGCGCGATCACGGCCGACAGCGGAGCATAGCCGCCACTGATGCCCTTGCCCAGCGTCATCAGGTCCGGCACCACTCCGTACGGCTCCAGCGCTGACCACGTTCCGGTTCGGCCCGCCCCCGTGAGCACCTCGTCCGCGATCAGCAGCACCGAGTGCCGGGTGCAGGCCTCACGAACCCGCCGCCAGTACTCGGGCGGCGGGACCGAGGCCCCGGTCGAAGATCCGCCCACCGGCTCGGCGATGACCGCGGCCACGCTGGCGCTGCCCTGACCGACGATCGCGGCTTCCACCGCCTCCCCGCTGCAGGCCGGGCAGTACGGCGGCGAACCCGCACATTCGCATCGGTAGGGGTACGGTGCGGGGACCCGCACCACGTCCACCAGCCATTCGTGGAAGTAGGTTCGGTAGTGCTCCCGGCCGGAAGCGGAGAGGGCGAGGAGCGTGTTCCCGTGGTAGCCCGGTGTGAGGGCGATGACCTTGTGCTTGCCGGTGCAGCCTGCCTCGACCCAATACTGGCGGGCCAGCTTGAGGGCGGCTTCCACCGCCTCGGACCCGCTGGACAGGGGATAGACCAGCTCCAGGTCGCCCGGCGAGCGCGCGGCGAGCGCGGCGGCCAGTTCCTCGACAGCGTCATGGGTGAACGCGGTGCCGTTCACATAGGCCAGTTGGGCGGCCTGCCGGGCCATCGCATCGGCGATCTCTCCGACGCCATGGCCCACATTCGCCACGAACGCGCCGCCGCATCCGTCGAGGTAGCGGCGGCCTTCCGCATCGAACAGCCAGCACCCTTCCCCCCGGACGATGCGCGGATAGGACCGCGTCAGCTTCCGGTAGAAGACGTGGGAGTCCGGGTAGGCGTGGCTGGTCATTGAGGTGGCGCGGCCGGACCCCGTCGGTGGGCTCCCGGGGCCGCGGGCGGAATGTGCCTGCCCGCGGAAGGCGGCGCCAGGGGCGCCCGGCGGGCGAATTGGCCCGCATTCTGCAGAATGTGGCGGTTACCGCCTTCCCCTGGGCGATTCCGGCAACCTTTTCCACTGTGGTAGCCGATCATGCAATCACCTCTGGTCGTCGAAGAGCTGCGCGAGCAACTCCACCGTGTTCTGGACTGGTACCAGCAGGGGCTTCCCCGCTTCCGCTGGGGCACCGTCATTCACCGCCGCAACGAGCGCGGCAAACTGCGATTCGGTGCCGTGACTCCCAGTGGTGAGAGCTTGCTCCTGAGTGAGCCTATGCTCACCGAGCTGGCGACGCTCCCCTGCTGGCTGGATGGTGCGGTCCGGGTCCGGCTGGAGACCCGCCGGATGTCGGAGCCCAACCCCTGGATCGAAGGGCTTACCCGCCCGGACCGGGCCGTGCTGGTCGAGGCGCTGGCGGTCTACTTCGATCCCGATACCTCCCCGGAGGAGATCCTGGCCTTCCAGGCGATGGCCGGCGTCCTGACGCCAGCGGGAATTCCGTCGGAGCTCTTTCTGCTCACCAAGGTGCGGCCGGCCACCTGGCCCGTGTAACGAGCCAGCCTCCGTGGCAGTGTGCCACGGAGGCTGGCAGCGCTTCTCGCAACCTCACTTCAAGAACAACAGATCCCGGTAGACCGGTAGCGGCCACAGGTCGGCCGCGACGAGGGTCTCCAGCGTATCGCCGCTCTCCCGGAGACGCGCCATTGCCGGCTTGAGCTCGCCGTTGATCTGGGCCGCGTGGCGGGCCCCATCGCTCTCGTGATGGGCCGCCAGCCGCTCGACCTCCGCCGTGCGCGCCCGGAACTCGCTCACCAGATCGACCAGCTCGCGGAGCGCCTGGACCGAATCGGCGTCATTGACGCCCGCTCCCTTGGTCGCGGCCACCGCGTCCGCCACCCGCCGCTGGTGCGCCAGCGCCGCGGGCAGGATCTGCGACTTGGCGATGGTCACCATCGTTTCCGCCTCGATTCCCAGCTGCTTCACGTACTTCTCGATGGCGACGTGGATCCGGGAGTCGTACTCCGGCTTGGTGAGCACACCATACTTGCGGAACAGGTCGCCGTTCTTCCGGGCGCGCAGGACCTGGAAGGCGGCCACCGAGTCCTTGAGGTTGGGCAGGCCACGGGTGGCCGCTTCCGCGTGCCACTCCTCGGAGTAGTTGTCGCCATCGAAGATGACCCGCTTGTGCTGCTTGATCAGCTTCTTGAGCACCGAGAGGACTGCCGCCTGCAGCCGGACCGGCGTGGGCCGGCCACCGACCGCGCGCTCCAGCTCGCCGGCCACGTAGTCGAGCGACTCCGCCACGATGGTGTTGAGCACCGTGTTGGGCCACGCGATGCTGGCGCTCGATCCTACCGCGCGAAACTCGAACTTGTTGCCGGTGAAGGCGAACGGCGAGGTGCGATTGCGGTCGCCCGAGTGGCGCGGCAGCTGAGGCAGCGTGGTGGCCCCGAGATCCAGGGTCCCTCCACGAATGGTCCGCTTGGGCAGACCGCGCTCCACCTGCTCCAGGATGTCGGTCAACATCTTCCCCAGGAAGATGGAGATGATCGCCGGAGGCGCCTCGTTGGCCCCGAGCCGGTGGTCGTTGGCGGCCGAGGCTATGGACGCACGCAGCAGATCCGCATGCAGGTCCACCGCCCGGATGGTGGCCACCAGGAACACCAGGAACTGCATGTTGGTGTGGGTCTCGTCCTGGGGATCCAGCAGGTTGACTCCGGTGTTGGTGGACATCGACCAGTTGTTGTGCTTGCCGGACCCGTTCACTCCGGCGAACGGCTTCTCGTGCAGCAACGCCTGGAGGCCGTAGCGCGGCGCCACCCGCTTGAGCGTCTCCATGATCAGCATCTGGTGGTCGCTCGCGATGTGGCTGGGCTCGAACAGCGGCGCGATCTCGTACTGACCCGGGGCCACTTCGTTGTGCCGGGTCTTGACCGGTACGCCGAGGCGGTAGAGCTCGTTCTCCGCTTCCGCCATGAACGCCAGGACCCGGCGCGGGATGGTGCCGAAGTAGTGGTCCTCCAGCTGCTGTCCCTTGGGCGGCTTGGCACCGAAGAGGGTACGCTCGGAGATCAGCAGATCAGGACGCTTGAAGTAGAGGTCCCGGTCAACCAGGAAATACTCCTGCTCCGCGCCCACCGTGGTGTAGACCCGGGAAACGCCCTCATCGGTGCCGAAGATCTTGAGGATCCGAACGGCCTGGCGAGAGAGCGCTTCGACCGAGCGGAGCAGCGGGATCTTGGTGTCGAGCGCCTCGCCGGTCCAGGAGACGAACGCGGTCGGAATGCAGAGGGTGACGTTGTTGTCGCCCCGCATGAGAAACGCGGGACTGGTGGCGTCCCAGGCGGTGTAGCCGCGGGCCTCGAAGGTGGCCCGGATGCCGCCGGAGGGGAAGCTGGAGGCGTCCGGCTCGCCCTGCACCAGCTCGGAGCCGGAGAAGTTGAACACCACGCCCCCGTTCCCGTCCGGCGCGGCCAGCGAATCGTGCTTCTCGGCGGTGAGGCCGGTGAGCGGCTGAAACCAATGGGTGTAGTGACTGGCGCCGTTCTCGATGGCCCAATCCTTCATGCAGGCGGCGACGACATCAGCGACGGCGGGGTCGAGCGGCTCGCCCTTTTGGATGGTGCGGAGCAGGCTGCGGTAGACCTCTTTAGGAAGTCGCTGGCGCATTACGGCGGGGGAGAAAATGTCGGCGCCGAAGATGGTGTCGACCCGCTCGGGCGGGTTGGGTGCCCCGAGAAGGGTGCGTGCAGGAGTGGTCACGTGAGCGTGGGCCTCGAATGGGGGTGGATGGGAAAAGGCGGAAGATAATGGGGAAGGTGGGGCAAGGTGAGGCAGGGTGAGGTGAGGCTGCGTGCGGAGGGTAGAGAGCGTTCAACTTTTTCCCTTGCCCCACTCTGCCTCACCTTGCCCCACTCTGCCTCACCTTGCCCCACCCTGCCTCACCCTGCCCCACCTTGCCCCACCCTGCCTACCCTATCTCCACCTCCACCTCCCCCAGCTCCGAGTAGACCGGATTCGAGAGATAGCGTTCCCCGAAGTCGCAGGTGATGGAGACGATCAGCTTCCCGGCGTTCTCCGCCCGTCCCGCCACCTGCAGTGCGGCCCAGGTGATCGAGCCGGTGGAGATCCCGGCGAAGATCGCCTCCTCGCGGGCCAGCCGGCGGGTGGTGGCGATCGCGTCGTCGTTGCCGACCCGGATCACCTCGTCGTAGATCCTGGTGTCGAGGTTGCCTGGGATGAACCCCACGCCGATTCCCTGCTGCTTGTGGGACGACGGCTGTCCGCCGGACAGAACCGGGCTCTCCGCCGGTTCCACCGCCACGATGTGAATGCCCGGATGCTTCTCCCGCAGGTAGCGTCCCGCGCCGGTGATGGTGCCGCCGGTCCCCACCCCGGAGACGAAGACGTCGATCTTCCCCTCGGTGTCGGTCCAGATCTCCGGGCCGGTGGTGGCGTAGTGGACGGCCGGGTTGGCCGGGTTGTCGAACTGGCGCGGCATCCACCCGCGATCTCCCAGTTGGTCCAGGATCTCTTCTGCCCGCGCGATCGCCCCCTTCATGCTCTTGGGCCCTTCGGTGAGCACGACCTTGGCGCCCAGCGCGCGGAGCATGTGCCGGCACTCCAGCGTCATCGTCTCCGGCATGGTGAAGATGCAGCGATAGCCCCGGACGGCCGCGACGTAGGCCAGCCCGATGCCGGTGTTGCCGCTGGTGGCCTCCACGATGATCATGCCGGGCCGGAGACGCCCTTTCTCGACCGCGTCGTTGATCATCGCGGCGCCGATCCGGTCCTTCACCGAGTTGAACGGATTGTAGCCCTCGTGCTTCAGCACGATCCGCCCCGGCAGACCGGCGCCCAACCGGTTCAGCCTGATGAGCGGCGTGTTCCCGACGGTCTCGACCACATCCTGGTAGATCCTGCCGTGGGGCATGACGGCCTCGGCGGGCGAATGGCAGCGAACGGAGGAGACGCTGCCGGCAACTATAACACGCGGCCGGAGGAGGTGAGAACCCGCGCGCAGTCGCGCGCGACCTGGGCCAGCTCCTTTGCCCGCCAGGTGCCGCGGTCGTTGAGTACCTGCACCAGCGGCTCCGGCATGGCAGCCACACCGAGCCGCGCGCCGCTTACCGCGCCAGCCATGGCGGCCATGGTATCGGTGTCCCCGCCGACCCGGATGGCGGTGCAGACGGTGGTCCAGTAGTCGTCCGGGGAGCGGAGGAAGGCGTAGAGACTCCACAGCACGCTGGGGACGACGAACGCCGAGATCCCCATCCAGGCACCCGTATGGGCCGGGTCGAGGCCGGCGCGGTGCAGATGCTGTGCGGCGGCATCGGGTGCGAGGCTGGCCCACTCGTGCAGCCCGCGGATGGCATCCGCCATGGAGGCATCCTCCGGCGCGGTCCAGTCGGCCAGCCGCTCGAGGAATTCCTCGCGGACGATCGGGCCAGACTCGCTGGCCAGCGCAACCGCCCCCGCCACGGCTGCTGCCCCTGCCGCCGACCTGGGATCGAGGTGGGTGATCCGGCTCTGCTCCCGGACCGCCCGCTGCATCTCGTCGGGCTTGCCGGGAAAGAGCAGGCCGAGCGGACCCGCGCGCATGGCGCTCCCGTTTCCGGCATAGGGCGCGGGCGTGCCCGATTCCGTCCAGGGAACCCCGTGGAGGAGCCGGCCGGCTGCCGCCCGAGTGCCCGGGCCCGCGCCGATATCCAGTCCGTCACGGAAGAGGTCCGACAGACGGATTGCGAACGCAGCCGGGCTCCAGCCGGCACTCTCGGCAAAGCTCCTCAGGAGCTCGCGGGCGAGCTGGGTGTCGTCGGTGTACTGGCCAAAGCCGAAGCCTCTGGGCGTCCGCTCGCCGGCACGGCCCGCCAGGAGGCACCCGCGGACGTATTCCTCGGCCACCTCGGGCGGCTCCGCCTCCACCACGAAGCCGAGCGCGTCACCCAGTGCCTGGCCGACGATGCAGCCGACCAGCGCGTCAGAGGGGCTCGACATCCCGCCCGCAGAACCGGCAGATCCTGGCGCGCGTCAGGATCCGCTCGGCGCAGTAGGGACACTCACGCTCTTCGCGTAGGGCAGCCTGCGGCGCGGCTGCGCGGGAGCGGCGGTCGTCCAACGCCACGATCTGGCTCTGCACGTCCCGGCGAAACTCCAGCGGCGCGGGAATCCGGGGGATGCTTTCCCGGGTACCGCCGGTGCCGATAACGACCAATGTGCCATAGCCGAACAGCCGGCCGGTGAGGTCCTGCTCCACCTCGATCGCCTCGATCTTGCTCAGCAGGGTCTCCAGCGACCGGCGGTGCAGCAGCCCGAACCGCGCCACGATGCGCTTATCGGTGATAGCGAACTCGGAGCTCAGGTAGCGGAGCGTCGGGCCGATCGCGCCGAGCAGCGCCAGTCCAACCACGCCCGCGCCGACGTACCAGTAGTGGCGCTGGGTGACCTGGAGGGCGACGCCGAGCGCCACGCCGGCCAGCCCGAGGAGGAGGGGCCCTCCGAACACGATCCAGTGGGGCCGGGCGCGCCGGACGATCTGCTCGTCGGCCAGAAGCTGCGCGTCGAGTGAGGCCATGGGTGCTCACGATCCGTCGGGAAAGCAGCAGAAGCCGGGCGGGGCCCGGTCAAATGAGGTATATTATCAGCTCTCGCCACATTCTCTCCCCGCCTGGTGGCTCAGGTAGAAGGCCGTTATGGCTCCAGGCTCCGCCTCGCCCAGGTCAAGCAGCGAGACCACTCGACGTTTCGACCTGGTCGTGATGGCCGCATCCGCCGGCGGTGTGGATGCGCTCGGCACCATTCTTAGCGGGCTGCCCGCATGGTTTCCGGTGCCCGTGGCCGTGGTCCAGCACCGCTCGACCCACCTCCCCAACATGCTCGCGCACGTCCTCGGCCGCTATACCACACTGTGCGTGAAGACGGCGGAAGCCGGGGAGGCTCCGCAACCCGGAACCATTTACCTGGCGCCGCCCGACCGACACCTCTCGATCACCCCCGACGGCACGTTCGGCCTGGCCGACGACGGCACCCTTATTCACCACACCCACTCCGCCGCGGACCCACTCTTCCTCACCGCCGCCGAGGTCCATCGCGACCGGGTCATCGCGGTCGTTCTGACCGGCGGCGGCGATGACGGTGCGGAGGGGGCCCGCTCGGTCGGCCTCGCGGGTGGGGTGGTGCTGGCGCAGGACGAGGCCACCTCTCAGGTCTTCTCGATGCCCAGAGCGACGATCGCGACCAGCCACGCCGACGCGGTGCTCCCGCTGGAAGCGATCGGGCCCGCGCTGATCCGGCTGGTCCAGACCGGGAGCCTTGGCCCGAGCTCCAGCGACTAGCCTGCCCTGTCCCGTACACCGGGCCACCAGTTCCAGCGTCCCGCCATGTTCATGATTGCCGGCACCAGAAGCATCCGGATCAGGGTGGCGTCCAGGAACACCGCCACCGCCAGCCCGAAGCCCAGGAACTGCAGCAGGAGCACGTTGGCGAACGCGAAGTAGCCGAACACGATCACCATGATCAGCGCAGCGGAGGTGATGGTTGACGCAATCGCGCTGAGGCCGTCGGTGGTGGCCCGGGTGGGATCGCCGGTGCGGATGAACTCCTCGCGTATCCGGCTCAGCAGGAAGACCTCGTAGTCCATGCTGAGCCCGAACACGGCGGCGAACACGGTCACCGGGACGACTACGAAGATGGCCGCCGTGGGGCCGCTCAGTCCCAGGTACCGGGACCCGAATCCATCCTGAAACACCAGCACGATCATGCCGAAGGTAGCCGCGACGGACAGGGTGTTCAGCACGATCGCCTTGATCGGGATCAGCACCGAGCGGAAGACCAGCCCCAACATGACGGCGGTCGAGCCCAGGATCAGCGCGATCAGGATGGGGAAGCGGCGCAACAGCTCCTGCTGGAAGTCCACGTTGGAAGCGGCGTAGCCACCGACCGAGATGCGCGCGCCCGCCAGCCCTCGCGCGCCAGCGTTGCCCAGCCTCCGAATGTGGCGCACAACGTCCATCACCGACGTGAGCGATGTGGTGTCCGACACGACGACGTCGACCAGTGCCGTGGCGGCATCCTGGCTGAGGTAGGCATCGAGGAAGTCCGGATACTCCTGCCGTGCGGCCTTCAGATCGCTGTAGAGCAGCGAATAGGCCAGGAGAGACGTCCCGGGCTTGAGATCGACGATGCTCTTCACGGTGCTGATGCGGGGATCGGACTTGAGCGAGTCGGAGAGGACCCGAAGCCCCCGGAGCGCCCGTGCCGAGCCGAATCGTTGTCCCTGCGGCAGCTCGACCACCACGTGGATCGGCTGGATCACCCCGGCCAGCCCCATCCGCTCCAGCATCATGGCCCCTTGCCCCGCCTCGGTTCCGGCCGGCCACCAGTCGCGGGCGGGCAGGCCGATCCGGATGTGGAGCACGGGGTAAACCAGCAGCGCCAGGAGCACCAGCCCGGCGGCGAGCGAGGCCGCGGGCCGCCGGCCGATCGTGCGGGCCCACCATTCCCAGCCGCGTCGGCCATGGTACCAGGCGAGGCGCCGCGCGAGCCAGCGGGGCCAGTCGATCCGCGAGCCGGCGAGCGCCAGCATCGCGGGCAGCAGCGTGGTGGTCAGCAGCATCATCACCAGCACGGCGACGATCCCGGCGCACCCCACGGTCCGAGTCTCCAGCAGCGGGGTCGGCAACAGCGCGACGAAGCCCAGAATGACCGTGGCTCCCGAGACCGCGACGGCCCGGCCAGCGGTCCGCACCGTCCGGCCCACGGCCGCCGTCGGAGTCAGCCCGGTAGCCAGCTCCTCCCGGAACCGGGTCACCACCAGCAGCGAATAATCGATACCCACTCCGAGGCCGATCATGGTCACGATGGTCAAGGCCACCACCGAGAGCTCGAACACATTGGCGAGCAGCCCGATCACCGCCAGCGCGACCAGTACGCCCAGCACGCCGATGCCGAGCGGCAGCATGGCCGCCGCCACCGCACCGAAGGCGAGGACGAGGATGGTCAACGTCAGCGGGAGCACGCGTAGCTCACCCCGCCGACTGTCGTCCGCGATCAGGCGGCGCTCATCCAGGTCGAGCGGCGAGCGGCCGGTGACTAGCACCCGATAGCCGGAGCCTCCCGGCAGCCGGGTCAGCGTCCGGCGCAGGACGTCGCGGACCGGATCCACCAGCGGACCGAGGCGCTCGGGCGGCAGTTGAAACGCGATGAGGAAGAGAGCGGTCCGCTGGTCGCGGCTCTGGAAGGTGGAATCCTCCGCCGAGCGGCGCGACAGCGTGCCCCGGACGTAGGGCTGCCGACCGAGCGCGGCGAGCAGTGAGTCGCGCACCAGCCGGGGACCGGACCGATCGAAAGGCCCGGGTGCGGTCACCGTCACCGCGAAGAGCTCGGCCACCGGCCGGGGGAATCGGACCGCCACGAGCGAGTCAGCCCACTGCGACTCACTGGGCAGCTTGCTACCGCCCCGGCCGGCCAGCAGCCTAGGGGTGTGGGGCGCGCGGAAGCCAGCCGCCACGCCGATCACGATCCAGGCGGCGATCACAATCCAGCAGAGGCGGGTGGAACGACTCGTGCGCCCTCCTGCAACACCGGGACCGGCCGCGGCTCGACGGTACGCCGCTGCCATCGGCAATCAAGTCGTGAACAGGAGCGGGAGGAAGTCCGGCACTGCGCCTCGCGGCACCGGGACGGTTCAGGGATGCTTCAACTGAGAGAAGTGCATCACGTCCAACCGAGCCCGCTGCAGAACGTTCGAACGGCCTCGGGCCTTCGGGTCGTCGGTGCCGATCCAGGTGACAAGGTTGATGTACCGTAGCTTTTCGTCGCCCGATGCGACTCGGTAGACCGCGGTCAACGTCGGTGTGGCATAGTGCTGGAACAGAGGTCGCCACTGCACGATGTTGGGTGAGCCGAGCACCAGGATCTCTCGATCACCGCTCTTGAAGCCGCCGGAATGGTCGGCCAGATAGATGCTCGTCGCGAGCCCGATATTGGTGCCCTCGACCTCATTGATCACGGTATAGCCGGATGTCACCAGCAGGATATCGCCCGGCCGTAGATCCGGTACTTCCACTGACAACACAGGGTCTGACCGGAATCTGGGCCACCCTATGGGGAGAGCTCGGGCGCTATCCTCCTTGAACGAGGCGGAAAGGACCTCGAGGCGGAAGACGGCCGGCTTGTTCTGCGGAGCGGGAGGGGGAGAGCCGGCGGGAGAACGGCCGCATGCTGCCAGCAGCAGGAGTGTGATCCAGCCAAGCAGAGAATGTCGAGGAGGCATACTCGTCTGGCGAACTCGCCTGTGCGTGGCGCAGGGCTCGCCACGGCTGACGGGACGGCCAGGGCGATGGTGCGGCCAAGGGTTTAGTACGACGTGACGGGAGAATAAACGGACAGGGCGGGATTCGAACCCACGATACCCTTACGGGTATACCGGTTTTCGAGACCAACACCGCGAAAGCACAGCTTTCGCGCAGAGCGCAAGTGCCTCCGAATCCCATCCAGGCCTGTCGACAGGCGAAAGGAAATTCGGCTGCGACTTTCGCGCAATCCTAACCCAAGCCTAACCTCAACCGCGATCCCTGGTGAATACTACGGCCCCTTTACCAGCCGCTCGAAGCGCGGGCTGCCCCGGAGCGGGGCGAAGTTGGGATCGATCCGGAGCCAGCCGGGCGAGAGGTAGTAGGGGATCTTGAGCAGCGGCTCCAGTTGGTCGAGGGCCTTCTCGGGCTCGCCGACGAGGATGTAGATGCGGGCGAGCTGAAGCTGGATGTAGGGTCCCACAAAAGCATCGCGGCTGATTGGGGACAGCGCCACGCCGCGCTGGCCTTCCCGGATCGCCGCGGCCTTGTTTCCTAGGTAGGCGAGCGCGAGACCGAGGAAGGCGAGTCGCTGAGTGTCGAATGTCGAGGTGGTGGTCGAGGAACCCTGGGACGAGTCGTCAAGCTGCTGCTCGTAGGCTAGACGGGCCGAATCAGCGTACACGCGCTCCTTGGCCGTGTCGTCCTGGACGGCATAGGTCTGGGCGAGCATGATCCCCCAGCTCGCGCGATTGTCGTCGAACGCGCTGGGCCTTAGCCGCAGCAGCAGCCGCTGCTGGGCCTCGTCCAGCACCCAGACGAGGTCCAGGTAGCTCGCCACGGACGCGACCAGCGCCGTGGGATCCACCTCCTTGGGGGCTGCATTAATGATGGCCTGGGCCTGGGCGAGGTCGCCCTGCGCCAGCGCCGCTATCGCCCGATCCTCGCGCACTATAAGGTCCGCCGGGAGGAGCTGGAGCGTGTGATCGAGAACCCGCTCGGCCTCGGGATATTGGCGGAGACAAACCAACAGTAGCCCGAGCTGGTGGACGGTAATGCTTGAGCGGGGATTGAGCCGGACCGCCTGTTCCAGGTGTGAGCGTGCCGCCTCCCATCGCTGGAGCGCGTGTTCGTCGAACCCCACGGCCCAGAGAATGTCGGCGTTACCCGGTGCCAGGGCGAGTGCCGTGCTGTCCTCGGCGTAGGCACGGGGCTTATCCGCGACTACGTAACCGTAGTACGCGCCAAGGGCCTGGTGGCCCTCGGAGCGCGTAGGGGCGAGCGTCAGTGCGCGCTCGGCGGCGCGGCGGGCCGCATCACCGGTGGCCGGGATGGCCGAGAGACTGGAATACAGATATGCCTCTGCCCGGCTGAGCTGCGCCCACGCCTCGACAAAGGTCGAATCAAGCGCCAGCGCCTGCTCGTAGGCCGCAATCGCCTGGCGGAGACTCTTCGGGTCGAGCGTGGTCATCCCCTGCGTGGCGGCCTCGCCCCGCAGGAAGGCGTCGTAGGCAGGGAGGCTCTGCGTCGGCCGCGTGGCGAGTTGGTGCTTGGCGCTGTCACCGAGCGCGACATTGAGCGCCTGTGCCACCTGGCCAGCGATCTCCGCCTGCACCTGAAACACGTCGGTCAGCGCCGCATCGAATCCCTGTTGCCACCTCGTTGTCGGAGCCGCGCCGGGGGTGACCCGGACCAACTCGGGACTGACCCTGACCTGACTGGTGCCATCAGGATGCTTTTCCCAACGGACGGTGGCGGTTAGCAGGTACTCGGCCCCCAGTTCGTGGGCGATCTGCTGCGGGGGCTTGCTCGTGTGCCGGTACCCGTTCGAGCTGGTCCGGGCGATGACCGCGACGCCACCGAGCTGCGACAGCTTGCCCCGGACCTCATCGCCCACGCCGTCAGCGAAGTAAGCCTGCGACGAGTCGCCCAGGTTCTCGAACGGGAGCACCGCCAGCACCTTGGCATCGCCGGTTTCCTCCGGGCGCGGGTGACTCCGCCGCCAGGCGAACAACACGCCAAGCCCGATGACGAACCCGAGGCCTAGTGCCGCCGCGACCACCGGCATCCTTCGCCGGTACGTCCCATCCGGGGCCACCGAGCGGCGTCTCCCTGCCCACGCAACGGAAGCCGGCGGCACAGTCGGGATTGCCGCCGGTGAGGCGACGCCCGCTTGCAGCGCCCGAGCGAACTCGGCCGCCGTGACGAATCGGTCGGCCGGAGCCTTGGCCAAGACTCGCTGCAGGGCCTCATCTACCCCGGCTGGAACGGTTTCCCGAAGTCTGCGTGCCGACGGCACGGGGTCCATCAGGCGCTTGGCGATGACGGCCTGGGCCGAGGGGCCGGTATACGGGGCCTCCCCGGTGAGCATCTCGTAGAGCACGCATCCCACGCTGTAGAGGTCGGAGCGGCCATCGAGGCTCCGGTCCGCCATCGACTGCTCTGGGCTCATATAGGCCGGCGTGCCCACCGCGCTGCCGGTCTCGGTCAGCTGCGCCCCGCCGGCGCTCACGAGCGCGCGAGCCACGCCAAAATCGGCCACCAGCGCGTGGCCCTCGGTCAGGAGAATATTTTCGGGCTTGATGTCTCGGTGGACGATCCCGTGCCGGTGGGCATAGCCCAACGCGTCGGCCACTTCCAGGGTGATCTGGAGGGCGTCCGCCAGCGGCAGCTGTCGCTCGCGGCGGAGCCGGTCCCGCAGCGATTCGCCTTCCACGTAGGGCATGGTATACCAGACCTGCCCGGCCGACTCCCCGGAATCGTGTACGGTGAGGATGTG
This sequence comes from Gemmatimonadales bacterium, assembly GCA_036265815.1. Classification (NCBI taxonomy): domain Bacteria; kingdom Pseudomonadati; phylum Gemmatimonadota; class Gemmatimonadia; order Gemmatimonadales; species Gemmatimonadales bacterium. The sequence goes on along the minus strand of DATAOI010000046.1, from coordinate 512 downwards.
GGGGTGCTGGAGCCGGGCGACGGTCTCGATCTCGCGCTGGAAGCGCTCGGGACCGAGCGTCAAGGCCAGTTCCGGGTGCAGGACTTTGAGCGCAACCGGCCGCTTGTGGCGGAGGTCCTGCGCGAGGTAGACCGTGGCCATCCCACCGCGCCCAAGCTCACGCTCGATGCGGTAGCGGTCAGCCAACCCGCTCTGGAGCTGCTCGCGGAGGTCTGCCATTCACGGCCTGCTATGGAGGGTGCGCCGCCAAGCATATCGCTTGGTCCAAGCGATGGGTAGCGACGAGCAGCGGTGGGAAACGATAGCGACGTGAGAAACGGGCACCAGCAACGGACAGGGAGGGATTCGAACCCTCGAAGGGGTTGCCCCCTTACCGGTTTTCGAGACCGGCTCCTTCAGCCACTCGGACACCTGTCCTGATGCGATTCGGCTGTGTTCCGGCGGGAAGTCTACATCGTCGCCGTCGACTTTTGCAGCAGCGGCCTCCCGCAGCGCCAAGTCTGGCGGCGAAC
>DATAOI010000045.1 GCA_036265815.1 Gemmatimonadales bacterium | reverse complement strand
TTCCACTCTCTCTCGGCGCGGCTGCTCAGGCGCGAGGCCGAGCTGCTGGGCTTTACCCGGCAGTTCACCATCTACGATGAGGACGACCGGCTGAGTCTCATCCGCCGGCTGATGGAGCAGCGCGGCCACTCCACCAAGCTGTTCCCGCCCCGGGCGGTCCAGTCGCTGATCTCGGCGGCGAAGAACCGGATGGTTTCGCCGGCGGAGCTGGCGGCCGGCTCCCAGTTCGACCGGCTGGCCCAGGTGGCCGCCGAGGTCTACACCGCCCTGGGCCCCGCGCTCAAGGCTGCCAACGCGATGGATTTCGACGACCTGCTGCTGCATCCGCTGACCCTGTTTCGCCAGCACCCAGAGCGGCTCAACGCCTATCAGCAGCGCTTCCAGTTCATCCTGGTCGACGAGTTTCAGGACACCAACCGCGCCCAGTACGAGCTCATCCGGCTGCTCGGCGCACACGGCAACGTCTGCGCGGTGGGCGATGACGATCAGTCGATCTACGGCTGGCGCGGCGCCGACGTGCGCAACATGCAGGAGTTTCTCAAGGACTTTCCCGGCGCGCGGCTGGTGCGGCTGGAGGAGAACTATCGCTCCACTCAGATCGTGCTCGACGCGGCCAATGGGGTGATCGCCGAGAACAGCGGCCGCATCGGGAAGGTGCTCACCACTCGGCGGAAGGGCGGGGAGACCGTGACCCTGCTCGCCGCCGCGGACGAGCGGGACGAGGCCGAATGGGTGGCCCGCGAGCTGGAGCGGCGGAGCGCGGCAGGCGACTGGTCCTACGGCGAGATGGCCGTGCTCTACCGGACCAACGCCCAGAGTCGCGCCATGGAAGAGGCGTTCCGCCGGGCCGGCGTCCCCTACCGGTTGATCGGAGCGATCAGCTTCTACGAGCGGCGGGAGGTGAAGGACCTCCTGGCGTATCTGCGCCTGGTGGCCAATCCGTCAGACGACGAGGCGTTTCTTCGTGCCGTCGGCGTGCCCCGACGAGGGCTGGGCGATACCAGCCTCGCCGCGCTGACCCGCGTCGCCGGACAATGGGCCAAGCCGCTGCTGGACACGGCGCGCGCCGCGGGCGGCATCTCCGAGCTGCGCCCCAACGTGCGCGAGGCGCTACGCAAATTCGCCGAGTTCATCGACGGCCTGGCCCGCCGCGCGGGCTCGCTGCCGCCTGCCGAGATCCTGGAGCAGATCCTTCGGGCGATCGATTACGAGGCCTATCTTCGCGCCGAGGGACCGGACGGGGCGGATCGCTGGGAGAACGTCCGCGAGCTGGTGGCGAGCGCGGCCAACTGGTCGGAGGAGGTGACCGAGGAAGCGGAGGGGACGCCGCTCGAGCGGTTCCTCGCCGAGGCGGCGCTGCTCTCCGCGGCCGATAACGTCGTGGGCAACGAGGAGGGCGTGACCCTCATGACCCTCCATACGGCCAAGGGACTGGAGTGGCCCGTCGTCGTGCTCACCGGACTGGAGCACGGCCTCTTTCCGCTGGCGCGCGCCGAAGAACAGGCGGACGGTCTGGAGGAGGAGCGCCGGCTCTGCTACGTGGGCCTCACCCGGGCCAAGGACAAGCTGTATCTCACCTGGGCCCGCGCCCGCCGCCGGGGAGGCGAGCTCCGGCCCGGCATCGCATCCCGGTTCCTGCGCGCCATTCCGCCGGGTATCCTGGAGGAACGGCGCACCACGTCGCTCTGGGCGCCGGCATGGGGCAGTCAGCGCGGCGGGGGCGGCGGCTCATGGCAGAGAGGCGGGGCCGAGCGCCCGGCCCGGCGCGCCACCCCGTCACCCGTACCTGCCGCGGAGGAATCGCAGGACACGCCCCGGTACGTGAAGGGCGAGCGCGTGCGCCACCGCCGGTTCGGCAGCGGAACGATTCAGGGCCTCACCGGCACCGGCCGGGACCTCAAGGTGTCCGTGGCGTTTGACGATATCGAGATCGGGGTCAAGCAGCTGCTCGTGGCGTACGCCGGCCTCGAGCGGGAATGGGAGAGCGCATGACGATCGGTCGCGACCAGGTGCTGCACGTGGCCAAGCTCGCCGAGCTGGCGGTCCGGGAAGGTGAGCTGGATCGGCTGGTAGAGCAGCTCAACCGGATCGTGGACTACGTCGCCCAGCTCGACGAGGTCCCTGGGGACGCGGCCGCTGACCCGTTTCTGCCGGGTCCACCCGCCGTGGCGCTGCGCCAGGACCTGCCCGACTCGGTGCCGCTCGCGCGCCCGCCCGCGGCGCTGGCCCCCGAGTTCGCGGAGGGCTTTTTCCTGGTGCCGCGTCACGGCGCCATGGAGGACCTGTGAGCGCCGGCGCCACCGCCGCACGCGAGACCGGCGCCCGGCTCGCCGCCGCCGATGCGCGCGGGCTCAACGCGACCCTGCACTGGTCGCAGGAGCTGCTCGACGCCGAGGGCGCCCGGATCGACGCGATGGAGCGGCCTGGACCATTGGCAGCGCTGCCGATCGCCCTCAAAGACAACATCGTCACCATCGAGCAGCCGACCACCTGCGGCTCGCGGATCCTGGAAGGCTATCTCTCGCCGTACGACGCGACGGCCGTGCGGCGGCTTCGAGCCGCCGGTGCGCTGGTGGCCTGCAAGGCCAACATGGACGAGTTCGCCATGGGCTCGTCCACCGAGCACTCCGCCTTCGGACGGGTGAAGCATCCAATCGATCCGGCGCGGGTGCCCGGCGGCTCCTCTGGCGGCTCCGCCGCCCTGGTAGCCGCCGGTGTGGTGCCCGCCGCGCTCGGCTCGGAGACCGGTGGGTCGGTGCGCCAGCCGGCCAGCTTCTGCGGAGTGGTCGGCGTGAAGCCGAGCTACGGGCGAGTGAGCCGCTATGGTCTGGTGGCATTCGGCTCCTCGCTCGACTGTATCTCCGCGTTCGGGCGCACGGTGGACGATGCGGCCCGGGTGTTGAGCGCCATGAGCGGTCACGATCCGCTCGACGCCACCACCATCGACCACCCGCCGATGGCAGTCCCGGCGGCGCGGCCCGATCTCAAGGGCCTCCGGATAGGGCTGCCGCGGGAGTACTTCCCGGCGGACCTCGACCCGGGGGTGGCCGCAGGCCTCGAGCGCACCAAGGAGGCGGCGGCCGATCTTGGGGCCGAGCTCTGCGAGGTGTCGCTGCCCCATTCGCAGTACGCGGTACCGACCTATTACATCATCGCGCCGGCCGAGGCAGCCGCCAATCTGGCCCGGTACGACGGCGTCCGCTACGGGCCTCGGAAGCTGGGTCCCGGCGGCGACATCCGTGCCCTGTATCAGGCCACCCGGGGCGAGGGCTTCGGGGCCGAGGTGCGCCGACGCATCCTGGTCGGCACCTACGTGCTCAGCGTTGGCTATTACGACGCATACTATAGAAAGGCGCAGCGGGTCCGGGCGCTCATCGCCGATGACTTTCGGCGCGCCTTCGCCTCCGGCATCGACCTGCTGCTCACGCCCACCACGCCGACCCCCGCCTTCCGCGCGGGGGAGAAAACGGAAGATCCGGTCGCCATGTATCTGGCCGACATCTTCGTCTGCGCCATCAGCCTGGCGGGGCTGCCGGCGTTGAGTCTTCCTGTGGGCCTGACCGGAGGACTGCCGGTCGGCGCCCAGCTCATCGCGCCGTTCTTCCAGGACGACCGGCTCCTGGCCGCCGCCGCCACGCTGGAGCGGGTCATCCCGGCGGGCCGGGAGGTACGCTGATGAGCTGGGAAACGGTCGTCGGGCTCGAAGTTCACGTGCAGCTCCGCACCCGCACCAAGATGTTCTGCGGCTGCCGGACCACCTTCGGTGATCCGCCGAACACCAACGTCTGTCCCACCTGCCTGGGCCTGCCCGGCGCGCTGCCGGTGCCCAACGCGCAGGCTGTCCGCCTGGGCGCGCGCGCCGCGTTGGCGCTGGGGTGCAGCGTGCGCGGACGCAGCGTCTTCGCGCGGAAGAACTACTTCTATCCCGACCTCCCCAAGGGGTACCAGATCTCCCAGTTCGACCAGCCGCTCGCCGCCGGCGGACGGGTCGCGCTCGAGTCTCCCGAGCGAGGACGGATCGAGGTGGGCATCACCCGGCTGCACCTGGAGGAAGACGCGGGCAAGCTGGTGCACGACCGGTTCCCGGCCAAGACCGCGGTCGATCTCAATCGCGCGGGCATCCCGCTGGCCGAGATCGTGAGCGAGCCCGACATGCGCTCCCCCGCCGAGGCGCGCGCCTACCTCGTGGCGCTTCGGCAGATCCTGGTCTACGCCGGTGTGAGCGATTGCAGCATGGAGCAGGGGAGCCTCCGGGTGGACGCCAACATCTCCGTGCGGCGCCCGGGCGAGTCCCGGCTCGGCACCAAGACCGAGGTGAAGAACCTCAACTCCTTCGCCAACGTCGAGCGCGCGCTGGAGGCCGAGCGAGTGCGCCAGATCGCGCTGCTCGAGAGCGGTGAGCGGGTATCGCAAGTGACCCTGCTCTTCAACGCGGGCAGCGGTCAGGTGAAGCCGCTCCGATCCAAGGAAGAGAGCCACGACTACCGCTACTTCCCCGATCCCGATCTCCCTCCGCTGTCGCTGTCAGCCGAGTGGATTGCCGACCAGCGCGCCGAGTTGCCCGAGCTGCCTGACGCGCGGCGCGCCCGGCTGGAGATCGCCTTCGGCATCCCGGCGTACGACGCGCGAGTGCTGACCAGCGAGGTGGCCCTGGCGGACTACTTCGAGTCCGTGGCCGCGGTGGGGGTGGATCCCAAGACCGCTGCCAACTGGGTCATGGGCGACGTGATGTCGAGCTACAACGAGCGCGGCACCTTCCCGGTCTCGGCCGAGCGACTGGCAGGACTGATTGCGCTGGTGCGCGACGGCGTGCTCAGCCATCAAGCGGCCAAGCGGGTGTATGCCGAGCTCGCCACATCGCCGGGCGAGGAGCCCAAGGCGGTGGCCGAACGGCTCGGCCTGGTCCAGGTGAGCGACCAAGGCGCGCTCGCGGGCTGGGTGGACGAGGTGCTGGCCGCCCATCGGTCCGAGGTGGAGCGGTACCGCGGCGGCGAGGCCAAGCTCATGGGCTTCTTCGTCGGCCAGGTCATGAAGCGAAGCAAGGGGAAGGCCGACCCCAAGGCGGTCCAGCCTGTGTTGCAGGAGAAACTGCTGAGCCGCTGACCCGCCCGCGAGTTATTTCGGGATGGGCGGCAGCGTGAGGAGCGTCGTCGGGTCGATGGTGATGCCGCCGTATCTCGCGATCCAGTGAAGATGCGGCCCCGTGGCTCTTCCAGTCCGGCCGACGGCACCGATCACCTGTCCCGCCGCCACGGTATCGCCCCGGGCCACGTCGATCCGGCTCAGGTGGAAGTACCCGGTTACCAGGCCCGCGCCATGATCCAGATAGACCGCCTGTCCCGCCAGGTAGAAGTGTGCCACCAATCCCACGACACCCCGATTGGACGCTCGGACCGGCGCGCCAACCCGGCCCGCGAAGTCGGTGCCGAGATGGCGGGTCGTCACTGCGCCGTTGAACTCGCGCGCGGTGCCGAACCGGCTGGTGACCTTGCCCGGGCGCGGAGCCCGGAACGGCGCGCGCCAGAGACGCGGCGTCGAATGTGCCTCCCGCGCCAGCCCGCGCGCCTCAGCGACCTCCGAATCGATCCGAGCCTGCGTCGCGCCGTCAGGCTGGACGAATCTCGGCGCCACCGTGAGCCGTTCGCTGGGGTACACCGGCTGGCCGACCGCCAGGTGAGTGACGCTGGTGTCGGTCTCGCCGGGCCGGGTGATGATCAGCGTGACCGCCAGCGAGTCCCCGCCGTCGAGCGAGATGCCGGCGAGCGACCGAAACGCGCCACGATGCCACTCGAAGTGGAGCGGCTCGCCCGAGGCTTCCCCGTCGAGCGCCAGGATGCTGTCGCGTCGCGCCGGGCGGACGACGATCCACACCAGCGAGGCGCGGGCCGGGTGCGCGGGTCGAACGGCGACGCGGGGCGGGTGGGGTGGTGCTGATTGCGCGACGCTCGAGACCGGCAGCAGCAGGCCGAGCCCGAGCAGGTGTGCGGCTCGCCTCACCGGGCGAGCCGCCGGATGAGCGCCGCCTCCGCCGGGAACTCGGCGATCAGTGCGTCCGCGGCACCGATCTCGAAGTCGTCGAACTCGAAGCCTGGTGCCACTGTGCAGCCGCAGAGGGCGGCATCCGCCTCCGGCTCGGCAGCCTGCCAGATTCCCGCGGGCACCACTGCCTGCGGCGTGCTTCGGTCGAGCCGCACGTGCCCCACGCCGAGACGATACAGATGCAGCGGCCCGCCGTCGTAGTGGTGCCAGACCTCATCGGCGGCGACCCGGTGCCAGGTGCTCCAGCCCCCGGCCGGCAGCAGGTAATGGATCGCGGTGGAGGCACGGCGCTCCCGGCCGTCGCCCAGGCGAACGGTGGTGGGACTGCGGAAGGTCTCGCCGTAGAAGCCGCCTTCGGGATGGGGCACCAGCCCCAGGCGGCGCACAATCTCGTCGGGCTCCATCGGCAAGTCGGTAGGCGCGGGGTCAGCCCTCGCCGCTGACCAGCAGGCGGGGAGAAGGGGCCGCGCCTTCCGGCGCTCGCCAGGGAAGCTTCTGCGGGATCCGGCTCCAGAAGGTGAGCGGCCGCTCGGGCAGCCCGAAATGCTCCCGGGCCGACTCCTCCAGGCCGGCCAGATTCCGCCGACCGCTGTAGCGCAGCACCCGCCGCCTCAGCTCCTTGGCCATCTTGAGCGGCCGCTCACCGGAGGGGTCGAGCTGCAGGGCCGGCGACGCCGGTCCGCCCAGCAGCTCGATCATGAAGTCGTACGAGAGGCCCAGATGGTGCTCCACGTCCTGGTCGTCCAGCGGCCAGCGGCTGTACTCCCGCGCCACCTGGGTGGCGCGCTGCCAGCCGGTCGTCTCGGTGATGTGCACCATCCCCCGGAAGAGACGGCGGTTGGTGCGCACACTGAAGATGGTCGGTGCGATGATCCGGTCGAGGTGCGCGTCGGCCTCGCCGTGGTCCAGCAGGATGACGTCCTTGGCCGCCCTGGCGTAGGCGTCGCCCAGGTGGCTCTCGACCCGGGCCTCCCAGTAGGAGTGGCCCACGGACGCCGTGCTGCTGGTCAGCATGAGCTGGCGGGGGACGAAATAGTTGTGGGCGATGGTATCGGCCGAGAGATGGCAGAGGTAGCCCAGGCCGAATGCGCGGAGCGCATCGGAGCCGGCCAGGTCGTGGATCTCCTGGCCCACGTGCCAGTAGTGACAGTGGCGGCCGAGCGGCGCGTAGCGTTTGGCGATGGAGGAGTCTGCCGCGATGTTGCCGTAGAGAAAGTCGAACGGGTAGGCCCGGAGGAGGTCGGCCGCGGCCGCGGGCAGCGAGGCGAGATTGGCCAGGACCGACTCGGCCAGATAGATGTGGGTACCCGGGGTCCAGGCGTGCGCCTGGTGCGGTACTACCAGCTGAACGAGCCCCACGCAGAGCAGTGCGAGCGCGAGGCGCGGCAGCCTCATCGGCGGCCGGCCACAAGCATCCGGCGGACCCGGCCCAGCATTCCGTTGCCTTTCCGGACCGAGCGGAGTGCCGCGGCCACATCGAGGGCGGTGTCCTCCACCTCGTCGTGCACCAGGTCGTACAGGGTCTCCAGATCGGTGAGCTTGTCCTCGAAGCGATCGGCCCCGCGGACGATCTTCCGGCGGATCCGGCGGCTGGTCTGCGCCAGAGCACCGGCCTCATGCCGGACCAGCACCATGAGGTCCTGCCCCTGCTCGGTCAGCCGCCGCACCGCCTTCAGCGCCTCGGCCACATCGTCCTGCAGGCCGTTCACCAAGGTGCCGACCCTTCGGACCTGCCCCGCGACCCGCAGCGCGGCGAGGGCCACCGCGCCTGCCATCACCAGGATCGACAGCGCGATCACCGCCAACGATATCGCCATAGTCGGGCCGACCCATCCCGGGGTCGCGCCGATCTGCATCGATGCGAGCGTGTTCATACCCAGACGTCCTCCGGCAACGGGCCCGTGGGGCCGACCCGAGGCCCCAGCGTAAAACAAAGCAGTCGGAGCCGCCTCGCAACCCCCTCGGTCCGCTTGACGTGCCTTCACGACCTGGGCAGCTTTGGCCATGCCTCCACGTTTTCTGGTCCGCGGCGGTCGTCCGCTTCGCGGCACCATCCGTCCGGCGGGCAACAAGAACGCCGCGCTTCCGATCCTCGCCGCCACCGTGCTCGCGGATGGTCCGATGGAGCTCGACAACATCCCCCGTATCCGGGACGTCGAGACCATGCTCGCGCTCCTGGTGGACCTCGGCGCCACGGCGGAGTGGACCGCGACGAACACGGTGCGGGTGGACGCGCGCCAGGTGCGGCCCAAGCCGCTCGATCCCGGTCTCTGCGCCAGGATTCGCGCCTCGATCCTTCTGGCCGGTCCGATGCTCGCGCGCTTCGGCACGGTGATGCTGCCGCCACCCGGTGGCGACGTGATCGGCCGGCGCCGGGTGGACACCCACTTTCTTGCGCTGGAGCAGCTGGGCGCCTCGGTCATGGTGGGAGACCGCTACGAGCTCGAGACCAAGGGCCTGGTGGGCGCCGACATCTTCCTGGATGAGCCCAGCGTCACCGGCACCGAGAACGCGCTCATGGCGGCGGTGCTGGCCAGGGGCCGTACCACGCTGCGGAACGCCGCCTGCGAGCCCCACGTCCAGGACCTGGCGCGGAACCTGGTGACCATGGGCGCGCAGATCGAGGGGATCGGGTCCAACATCTACACCGTGGAGGGCGGGCGTCCGTTATCGGGGGCGCAGTACGCCATCGGTCCGGACCACATCGAGATCGGGAGTTTCATCGGGCTGGCGGCGGTGACCAACGGGGAGATCACCATCGACCCGGTGCGCCCGGAGGACCTCCGCAGCGTCCTGCTCGGCTTCGAGCGGCTGGGCATCCGACCCCGGGTGGACGGCAACCGGCTCACCGTGAGCGCGGACCAGGAGCGCCGTATCCGCCCGGACCTGGGCGGCCACGTGCCCAAGCTGGAGGATGGACCGTGGCCGGCGTTCCCGGCCGACGTCATGTCGACCACCATCGTAACCGCGACCCAGTGTTCCGGCATGATCCTGGTGTTCGAGAAGATGTTCGAGTCCCGCCTCTTCTTCGTGGACAAGCTCATCGGCATGGGCGCGCGCATCGTGCTCTGCGATCCCCACCGCGCCGTCATCTCCGGCCCCTCGGCCCTCAAAGGGGGCGTGGTGGAGTCGCCCGATATTCGCGCCGGGATGGCCATGCTGCTCGCGGCGCTTGCCGCGGAAGGCTCGAGTGTGATCCACAACGTCGGCCAGATCGAGCGCGGATACGAGCGGATCGACGAGCGGCTGCGCGCGCTGGGCGCGGACATCGAGCGAGTCGAGGCGTGAGGGTTGGGGGCGCGGGCTGATGTGATGCGAGCGCCTCAACCGTCCGCCCGCTGGCTCCCATCATGACGATCGTTCGCGAAGATCCCACCCCCGGCACCATCCCCCGTTACGAGCTCTCCGACTGGCGCGGCCGCTACGGCGTCGTCGCCGGGATCACCGGGCGCGGCGACGAGCCGGGCCGCGGCTTCGATCTCGGCCTCTGGAGCGATGCGCCGGTCGGCGAGGTGATGAGCCGGTGGCGTGCCTTCCGGCGGGCGGACGATAGGTTCTCCGCGGTCGTGCTCGGCAACCAGATCCACGGCACGGTGGTCTCCCGCATCGATGCGGCCGAAGGGTGGGTGCAGGTGGACGGCGTCGATGGCTGGGTCACGACGGAGCCGGGGATCCTGCTCGCCGTCACCGTCGCGGACTGCATCCCAGTGTACCTGTTGGCGCCCGGCCGCGGCGTCGCCCTGCTGCACGCCGGCTGGCGTGGCACGGCCGGAGGGATCCTCCGCGCCGGGCTCGCGGCGCTTGAGGACGCCACCGGCACCTCCTCCGATGAAATCGTAATACATTGTGGTGTAGGCATTTGCGGCCGATGCTATGAAGTTGGCTCTGAGGTGCTCACGGGCTGCGGCATTCCCCTGGACGGGCCGGGCCCGCATCACCTGGACCTGCGCGAGCGGCTGGCCTCGGAGGCCGGCGCGCTCGGCGTCCGGAGTACCACCATTTCGGCTTGGTGCTCCGCCCACGACCGCTCCACCTTCTTCAGCCACCGCGCCTCGCGCGGCTCCGACGGCCGCATGGTTGCCTATCTCGGACTCCCACGGCGATTGACTGACGCCTCGCCCGGGGATAGTATTTAGGCGCTGTCCCGGGGGGCGCTTGGAGAGGCCAACTGTGATGTGGGGGAGTTCCCCCACATTTTTTTTCCGCAACGCCCGATGTCTGTCGACGCGCTCATCGATCCGATTCGCGACCACATCGCCGAGCTCGGTTTCGAGCTGGTCGATCTCCGCCGCAGCGGAACCATGCAGCGCCCCATCTTGCAGGTGCGGGTGGACCGCCCGGACAGCCGGCCCGGCCAGGGAGTGACGGCCGACGACTGCGCTGGGATCAGCCGGTCCCTCGAGCGCTTCCTGGAATCCAGGGCGATGGTCGGGCCGCGGTACGTGCTGGAGGTGTCTTCTCCGGGCGTGGAGCGGCCGCTGCGCTGGCCCGAGCACTGGCGCCGCTTCGTCGGGCGGCGTGCCCGGGTTCGGGCCGAGCCGCTCGGCGGGCGCCGGGAGGTCGAGATCATCGGCGTGCCCGACGACGAGCACGTGACACTCCGGGGCGAGGACGGTACCGACGTGACCGTATCGCTCGCCGACGTGCGGGACGCCACGCTCGTGGTGGAATGGGAGAAGCCCCGGAAGCGGTGACGCTGGACGACGCTGAACAGGAGCACATCGCATGGCTGGTTCGACCGAAATGTTGGCCGCGTTCCGCGAGCTGACGACTGCGAAACAACTGGAGCGCTCCGATCTCCTGGACCTGCTCCGCGACGGCATTCAGGCGGCACTGGTCCGGAAGTTCGGCCCCAACGTCAAGTTCGAGCTGAGCGTGGACGAGCTGCAGGGCACCATCAAGGTGACCCGGCTCCGCCAGGTGGTGGAAACGATCGAAGACCCGAGCTGGCAGATCGCCCTGGAGGAGGCCCGCTACGAGGACCCCGACTTCCAGGTCGGCGACATGCTGGAGGAGGAGGTCCCCTTCGTCGAGTTCGGCCGCCTCGCGGTGCAGGCCGCCAAGCAGCGGATCATCCAGCGGGTGCGGGAAGGCGAGCGGATGCGGATCCGCGAGGAATTCGCCTCCAAGGTGGGCGAGCTGCTCTCCGGTGAGGTCCAGCAGATCGAGCGGGGCAAGCTGGTCATCATGCTGAACAAGTTCCGCGAGGCGGAAGCGATCATTCCCTACCGCGAGCAGAACCATCGGGAGCACTTCCACCAGGGCGATACCATCCGGGCGGTGCTCAAGCGCCTGGAGGAGACGCCCAAGGGTCCCCGGCTCATTCTCTCCCGCGGCGACCCCTTGTTCGTGAAGGCGCTGTTCAAGCTCGAGGTGCCCGAGATCCAGCAGCAGATAGTGGAGATTCGCGCCATCGCCCGCGAGGTGGGGAGCCGCACCAAGGTGGCGGTCATCTCCCGGGACGACGCGATCGATCCGGTAGGCGCCTGCGTGGGCCTCAAGGGTTCCCGGGTGCAGGCGGTGGTCAACGAACTCGGCGGTGAGCGGATCGACATCGTGCCCTGGTCGCCGGATCCGGAGCGGTTCGCCCGCCTGGCGCTGGCGCCCGCGCGGGTGGCCAAGGTGTTCTCCGATCCGGAGGCCAAGACGATTCAGGCGGTGGTCGACGAAGACCAGCTCTCGCTCGCCATCGGACGCAACGGGCAGAACGTCCGGCTCGCCTCCGAGCTCACCGGCTGGAAGATCGATCTCTACTCCAGCCGCGAGTGGCTGGAGCGGGGCGGGGAAGGTCCGCTGTTCGCGCCGCTGCCGCCGGAGGAGGAGACCGTCGCCCAGGTGCCACTGACCGAGCTCAAGGGTCTGTCCCCCGAGCTCACGGCCCTGCTGGAGACCGCCGGCTATAAGATGTTGAACGACGTTCTCGACCTCGAGCGGGAAGACATCGCCAAGATCCCGGGCATCACGCCCGAGACCTCCGAGCAGCTCCTGGCGTTCCTCTCCGAGCTCACCGACGAGAGCGAGAGCGAGGAGTCGCGGCCCCGCCCGTGAGCGGGCTCCTGGGTCTTCTGGGACTGGGCTATCGGGGACGGCGGGTGGTGGTCGGAGTCGAGGCGGTGCGGAAGGAGCTGCAGGCAGGCAAGTGTTGGTGCGTGGTCGTGGCGGAAGACGCCAGCCCGCGCGCCGTGGAAAAAGTGGTCCGGTTGGCGGCGGCGAAGTCGGTGCCGATCGTGCCGGGCCCGCGCGCCGCCGCGATCGGCGCGCAGCTGGGAAAGCCGCCGGTCATGGCGGTAGGTGTGCGGGACCGCGCGTTGGCCAGCGGCATGGTGCAGCTGGCGCCCGTACGCTCCTGATGGAGGATTGAGTGGTCAAAACGAGAGTGCACGACCTCGCGGCGGAGTTCGGCGTCGCGCCTGAGCAGCTCCTCAGCATGCTCAAGGACATGAACATCTTCGTCCGCAGCCATCTGTCGGCCCTGGAGAACGATCAGGTCTCGGCCGTTCGGGTGCGCTGGGAGCGGGAGAAGCGGAAGAGCGCCGAGGAGCCGTCCGCCAAGAAGGGCCGCCGCAAAGCAGTCAAGGCGGAGCCTGCCCCGGCGCCGGTCGAGGCCAAGCCCGCCAAGCGGCGGCGCACCGCCGCCGAAGTGGCCCAGGTCGAGGCCCAGGCACAGGCCGAGAAGGCGGCCGAGATGGCCGCGCTCGAGCTGGAGCGCCCGGTGGTCGAGCTGGAGGAAGCCGCGCCCGCGCAGAGTCTGGAGGAGCGGGCCCGCGCCCTCTTCCGCGACCTCCCGCCGGCCCCGGTGGAAGCCGAGGAGGAGCGCGGCACAACCGAGGAACCGGCCGCTGCCAAGCCCGCGGAGCCGCTGCCGCCCCGCCTGGGCACCCACAGCACCGCCGGCGATTCCGCCAAGGCGCCGTTCATTCCGCCCCGCATCCAGCGGCCAGCGCCCGCGTCGTCCGCGCCGCGCGGACCCAAGCCGGTGTTCAGCAGCAGCGCGCCGCCCTCTGCCCCCTCGCGTCCGGGCGCGCCGTCGCGTCCCGGCGCCTCCGATCGCGGCAGCGCGCCGCCGGCGCGCGCCTTCGGTCCCGACGCCCAGAAGGGCGGAGGCCGGAAGAAAGGGAAGAAGGGCAAGCACAGCTCGGTCGACCAGGATGCGGTGCAGGCCAACATCCTCAAGACTCTGCAGGGCATGAAGGGCCCGGCCGGCCGCAAGGGCCGCCGCTCGGACGAACCGTCGTTCCGCGACGTCCAGGCTGGACGCGCCGCCGAAGAGCGGGAGAAGGAGAAGACCCGCATCCGGGTCAACGAGTTCATCTCGGTCTCCGAGCTCGCCGGCGCCATGAAGGTGCCGGCCACCCAGATCGTCCAGTTCGCCTTCAAGGAGCTGGGCCTGATGGTGACCGTGAACCAGCGGCTCGACTTCGATCAGATCGAGCTGATCGCGTCCGCCTTCGGCTTCGAGGCCGTGCGGGAGGACGAGTACGCCGCCCAGCTCGAGGCCGAGGAGACCCCGGATACGCCCGAGCAGTTGGCGCCCCGGCCTCCGGTGGTCACGATCATGGGCCACGTCGACCACGGCAAGACCTCGCTGCTGGACTATATCCGCAAGGCGAACGTGGTCGCCGGCGAGGCCGGCGGCATCACCCAGCACATCGGCGCGTATCACGTCTCGCTGCCGGGCGGGCGGGCCATCACTTTCCTCGACACGCCGGGCCACCAGGCGTTCACCGCCATGCGCGCCCGCGGCGCCCAGGTGACCGATATCGTGGTCCTGGTCGTCGCGGCCGATGACCAGGTGATGCCCCAGACCATCGAGGCGATCAGCCACGCCAGGAACGCCGGCGTGCCCATGATCGTGGCGATCAACAAGATCGATCTGCCTACCGCCAACGTGGCCAAGGTCAAGCAGGACCTGCTGCAGCACAACGTGGTGCTGGAGGAGTTCGGCGGCAACACGCTCGCCGCGCAGATCTCGGCCAAGAAGGGCATCGGCATCGAGACGCTGCTGGAGCAGATCCTGCTCCAGGCCGAGGTCCTCGACCTCAAGGCCAACCCGGAGGGGAAGGGCCACGGCACGGTGCTGGAAGCCACCCTCGATCCGGGCAAGGGTCCTCTCGCCACCATCCTGGTTCAGAAGGGCACCCTCAAGGCGGGCGACAACTTCATCTGCGGCAAGTTCTCCGGCCGGGTGCGCGCGCTCTACGACGAGCGGGGCAAGCCGGTGAAGGAGGCGGGGCCGTCGATCCCGGTGCAGATCCTCGGCTTCGAAGGCGTGCCAGCGGCGGGAGACACTTTCGCCGTGGTGACCGACGCGGTCGAGGCCCGCGACATCGCCCAGAAGCGGCAGCGGCTCGAGCGCGAGGCGCAGAACCGCCGCAGCGCCAAGGGCACGTCGCTGGAAGACTTCAGCCGCGCGCTCAAGGAGGGCGAAGTCTCCACCCTGCGGATCATCATCAAGGCCGACCAGGGCGGCCCGGCGGAAGCCCTGGCCGACGCGCTGGCCCAGCTCAGCACCAGCGAAGTGCGGGTGGACGTGGTGCACCGCGGGGTCGGCGCCATCACCGAGAGCGACGTGCTCCTGGCCAAGGCCTCGGGCGCCATCGTCCTCGGGTTCCACGTGCGGCCGGACTCCAACGCCCGCGCGGCCGCGGAGCGGGAGCAGGTGGACGTGCGCACCTACCGCATCATCTACGAGGCGGTGGAGGACGTCCGCGCCGCGCTCGAAGGGCTGCTCAAGCCCGAGGAGCGGGAGACCGTCCTCGGTGAGGCCGAGGTGCTGCAGCTCTTCAAGGTCAGCAAGGTGGGGACCATCGCCGGGTGCATCGTGCGGAGCGGCACCATCCAGCGGACCGGCAAGGCGCGGGTCACCCGGGACGGCGTGGTGGTGTACACCGGCGGACTCTCCAGCCTCAAGCGCTTCAAGGACGACGTGCGCGAGGTGCGGGAGGGGCTCGAGTGCGGCATCGGGATCGAGAACTTCAACGATCTCAAGGTCGGCGACCGGATCGAGTCGTTCCGCATGGAGGAGGTCAAGCGGACGCTGCAGCCGGCCGCCGGCGGCGCGGTGGGGTGATCGTCGCCGTCCAGACCTGGGAGCTGCACCTGCCCGGCTGTCACTCGCTGAAGGAGAAGCGGGGGGTGCTGAAGCCGCTGACGATCGGACTCCGGCGCACGCTCAACGTCTCGGTGGCCGAAACCGACCACCAGGATGCCTGGCAGCGGGCGGAGATCGCCTGCGCCGTGGTGGGCTCGGCGCGCAACGTCGTGGAGGAGGTCCTCCGCGCCGCCGATCGCATGGTCGAAGAGTCAGACGGCGTGCGGATCGTCGATACGGTGACGGTGCTCCGATGAGCAGTTCCTCCCGGCGGACATCCCGTCGAGGCGAATCCCGCCGCCCGGAACAGGTGGGGGAGACCCTGCGCCAGGTGATCACCGAGGCGCTCCTGCGCAAGGTGCGTGACCCACGGGTCGGCTTCGTCACCTTGACCACCGTCCTGGTCAGCAACGACCTGTCGCACGCCCGGGTGATGGTGAGCGTGCCGGGTGACGAGGCCGAGAAGGCGCGCGCGCTGGAAGGGCTGCAGAGCGGCGCTGGCTTCTTCCGCTCGCTGGCGGCTCGGGCGCTCACCACCCGGATCGTTCCGGAGCTCCATTTCGAGCTCGACAAAGGGCTCGAGCACGCCGCCCGGATCAACGCGCTGCTCGGCGATATCCGCCGGGAGGAGCCCGACTGATCGGCGCGGTGCTGCTGGACAAGCCGGCCGGGATGACGTCGCACGATGTGGTGCAGCGCGTCCGGCGGGTGCTGGGGACTCGGGCGGCCGGACACACCGGCACGCTCGATCCGTTCGCCACCGGTCTGCTGGTGGTGCTGGTCGGACGGGCTACCCGGCTGGCCCGTTTCGTCGAGGCACAGGCCAAGACCTACCTGGCCACGGCACGGCTCGGCATCCGGACCGACACCGACGATCGGACCGGCGCGCCGGTCGGAATCGAGGGGCCGGGCACCGGCTGCTCCGAAGCCCAGGTGCGCCAGACCCTCGCGGGGTTTGCCGGGGAGCAGCAGCAGCGGCCGCCGAGCTATTCCGCCAAGCACGTGGATGGAGAGCGGAGCTACCGGCTGGCGCGGCGAGGCAAAGACGTCGCCCCGGCGCCGGTAGCGGTGACGGTCCATCAGATCGAGCTCGTGGCCTGGGCTGCGCCCGAGCTGGTGTTCCGGGCCACGGTGAGCCCCGGCACGTATCTCCGCGCCATCGCCCGTGATCTCGGCGAACGGCTGGGTGTCGGCGCTCATCTCACCGCGCTGCGCCGCGAGGCGATCGGACCGCTTCGGGTGGAGGACGCGGTCTCGCTCGACCGACTGGCGCCGTCCGACCTGCTTCCGGCGCGTGCGGTGCTCCGGCACTTGCCCGTCCGGGAGCTGGATGAGCCCGACCGGCGCGCGGTAAGCCATGGCCGCGCGGTCCCCGCCGACCCCGCGCCCGCGGGTGATGTCGCGCTCCTCCACGGCGGCGAGCTGGTGGCGGTGGCCCGGGCCGTGGACGGATGGCTCAGGCCCTCGGTCGTGCTGGGGGACTCGTGAGCGGCCTGCCGCCGCTGCCCGGCGGCAGCACCGTGACGGTGGGCTCGTTCGACGGCGTGCACCTCGGCCACCAGGCGGTGTTGCGGGAGATCGCGGCGCGCGCTGGAGCGGCGGGGCGGGCCAGCGTACTGGTGACGTTCGAGCCGCACCCGTTGGAGGTGGTGAACCCCCAGGCGGCGCCGCCGCTGCTCACCACCGGGCCCGAGCGCCGGGAGATCCTGGCGCAGACGCCGCTGGACTACGCGTTGTTCCTCCGGTTCGACCGCCACCTGGCCGGATATTCACCCGAGGAATTCGTCACCCGGGTGCTGCTCGACCGCTGTGGGACTCGCGAGCTGGTGATCGGGCACGATCACGGCTTCGGCCGGGGGCGGAGCGGTGATGTCGAGACCCTTCGGCGGCTGGGCGCGCAGCACGGCTTCGACGTCGATGTCGTGGGCGCGGTGGACTTCGGCGACCAGCACGTCTCCAGCTCCCGGATCCGGCGGGCCGTCGCGGGAGGAGACCTGGTGACCGCCGCGCGGATGCTGGGCCGGCCCTACCAGGTGAGCGGCGTCGTGGGACACGGCGAACGGCGCGGCCGCCTGCTGGGGGTGCCGACCATCAATCTGAGCGGCGTGCCGCCGCAGAAGCTGCTCCCGCCCGACGGCGTCTACGCCGTGCGGGTGGAGTGGCGCGGTGGCCGGGCTGGCGGCATGATGAACCAGGGGCCGCGACCCACCGTGCAGGATGCGCGCCGGTCGTTGGAGGCCCACCTGTTCGACTTCGACGGCGATCTCTACGGCGAGTGGGTGCGGGTGGAGTGGGTCGAGCGCCTGCGCGACGTGGAGCGGTTCGCCTCGCTGGAAGCCCTGCAGCAGCAGCTGCAGCGTGATCGTGCCCGGGCGCTGGCGGTGCTCGCCGCGTCCGGGCCGGACCCTAGCCGCGTGATTCACGCCTGAGTGTCGACCGAACGATGTCAATTCGCACACGCCTCCTCCTGATCGCCGGTCTCATTGCCCTGAGCGTCTACTTCCTGGTTCCCCGCGAGATCACCGTGCGGGAACGGGACCAGCAGACCGGGGTGATGAAGGACCACGTCGAGAAGCGGGTCCCCCTCAAGCTCGGGCTCGACCTGCAGGGCGGCATGCACCTCGCCCTCGAGCTCGACCAGTCCAAGCAGGTTTCCGCCGACCCCAAGCGCGATCTCGACCTCGCGCTCACCGTGCTGCGCAAGCGGATCGACGAGTTCGGGGTCACCGAGCCCCTCATCCAGAAGGTGGGCGACGACCGGATCGTGGTCGAGCTGGCCGGCATCAGCGAGCCGGCCCGGGCCAAGGCCATCGTCCAGCGGAGCGCGTTCCTCGAATTCCGCATCACCGATAAGACCGGCGCGCTCGACAAGACCATTCCGGCGATGGACCGCACGCTCCGGAGTCTGGGCATCAAGGGCGACACCGCGGCTGGCAAACCCTCCGCCGTACAGCAGCTCCTGGGTGGCGACACCGCCAAGAAGGCCGGCAAGCCCGACAGCGCGGCGCGCGACACGACCAGCGTGCTGAACGGCGTGCTGAGCGGGCTGATTCAGTCGACCGGCGGCGCCCCCGGGGGTGGGGTGCCCGGCGAGTATGCGGTCCCGGAGACCGCCTTTCCTCGGGTCGACAGTCTGCTCAGCATTCCCCAGGTGACCCGGCAGCTCCCCCGAGGTCTCACCCTCCGCTGGTCGGCCGCGCCCACCAGCGTCGGCGTGCAGTCGGTCCGCATGCTCTACGTGTTGGAGGACCGGCCGATCGTCACCGGGAGCAACCTGGAAGACGCGGCGGCCCAGCTCGACCCGCTCACCAATGGTCCCATCGTCACCTTCCAGCTTGACCGTGCCGGCGGCCGGAAGTTCGGCGAGGAGACCGGCAGGCACGTCGGCGACTACATGGCCATCCTGCTGGACGGCCGGGTGCAGGGCCGCCCGCCGGTCATTCAAAGCCGGATCAGCCGCAACGGCCAGATCACCCTGGGCAACAAGTCGCTGCAGGAGGCCCAGGACCTGGCGCTCACGCTCAAGGCCGGCGCGCTGCCGATTCCGCTCAAGATCGTGGAGGAGCGGCAGGTGGGCGCGAGCCTGGGCAGCGACTCGATCCGCGACGGGATCAAGGCCGGGGTGGTGGGCACCACGCTGGTCATCCTCATCATGCTCGGCTTCTACCGGATGAGCGGCGCGCTGGCGGTGGCGGCGCTGGCGCTTTACATCCTCTTCACCGTAGGCGGCCTCTCCATGATCGAGGCCACGCTCACCCTGCCGGGTCTGGCGGGCATTGTGCTCTCGGTGGGCATCGCGGTGGACGCCAACGTGCTGATCTTCGAGCGGATCCGGGAGGAGCTCATCCACGGGAAGACCGTCCGACTGGCGGTGGACGAGGGCTTCAAGCACGCGATGAATGCCATCATCGACTCCAATGTGAGCACCGTGCTCACCGCGCTCTTCCTCTTTCAGTTCGGCACTGGCCCGGTCAAGGGCTTCGCGGTGACCCTCATCATGGGCATCGCGGCCTCGATGATTACCGCGGTATTCGTCACCCGGACGTTCTTCATGATCTGGCTGGACCGCCGGCCCGCCATGTCCACTCTGAGTATCTGACATGCTGAGACTCTTCGCCAACGCCCACTACGACTTCATCTCGGTCCGGCGTTACGCCTACGTCGCCACGGCGGCGGTCATTCTGCCCGGACTGCTCCTGCTCCTCATCCGGGGCCTCAACTACAGCATCGAGTTCACCGGCGGCACCCTGGTGCAGATTCAGAGCCGCACGCCGGTCAACGTCGCCACCCTGCGGACCGGGCTGGACCACCAGGGGATTCCCGGCTCGGAGATCCAGAACTTCGGGGCCGCCAACGAGTACGTGATCCGTGCTCGGGTGGCCAAGCCGGGAACCGACGCGAACGACACCCAGAGCGCGGCACGCGCGGTGTCTCAGGCGCTCGATGCTACGCTCGGGGCGGGGAAGTACACGGTGGTCCGCACCGAGGCGGTCGGCCCCAAGGTCGGCGGCGAGCTGCGCCAGAAGGCGTTCCTGGCGATCTTCCTCTCCTTCTTCGCGGTGCTGGCGTATCTCGCCTACCGCTTCGAGTGGCGATTCGGGCTCGCCGCGGTGACCGCGACGGCGCACGACATCCTGGCGACCGTCGCGTTCATCGGCGCCCTGCGGCTGGAAGTGAGCCTCACGGTCGTGGCCGCCGTGCTCTCGATGGTCGGGTACTCCCTCAACGACACCATCATCATCTTCGATCGCGTCCGGGAGAATCTGCACAAACACAAGAAGGACACCTTCGAGCAGATCCTCAACCGCTCGATCAACGAGACGCTGCCCCGCAGCGTCCTCACGCACGGGACGACCCTGGCGTCGCTCACCGCGCTGACGATCTTCGGCGGAGAGGTCATCCGTCCCTTCGCGCTGGTCATGTTCTTCGGCGTGTTTACCGGGACCTTCTCCTCGATTTATATCGCCGCGCCCGTGCTCATGGCCATCGAGAAGCGCTGGCCCGGTCAACTTGCCCGTGGACATCTGGGGGCCGCCAAGCCCGCTGGTGTGCCGGTGACCGGACGGAAGGCGCAGCCGGTCGCCTGACTCGGCCGCGAGCCGAGCCGGTGCTGATCGATACCCATTGTCACCTCGCCGATCCGACCTACCAGCCGGATCGCGCGGAGGTGCTGGACCGGGCCTGGGCCGCCGGGGTAGGGCACGTGGTGGTGATCGGCGAATCGCCCGCCGCGGCCGATCAGGCACTCGCCCTCGCCGCCAGCGATCCCCGGCTTTCCGCCACCGCCGGCGTCCATCCACACGAGGCCCGCATCTGGAGCGACGAGATTGAACGCGCGCTCCGCGAGCGGCTCCGGAGCCCGCGAGTGGTGGCAGCCGGTGAGATGGGCCTGGACTATCACTACGACCACTCGCCCCGCGAGGCCCAGCGCGCGGCATTCGAGGCCCAGCTCCGGCTGGCCCGGGAGACCGGCCAGCCGGCCGTAATCCACGCTC
Source organism: Gemmatimonadales bacterium (assembly GCA_036265815.1). Taxonomy (NCBI): domain Bacteria; kingdom Pseudomonadati; phylum Gemmatimonadota; class Gemmatimonadia; order Gemmatimonadales; species Gemmatimonadales bacterium. The sequence goes on along the minus strand of DATAOI010000045.1, from coordinate 23,888 downwards.
GGGAGGCGGACGACGACGTTGCCGCCCTGCTGCGTGCCCACCCGGACGTCCCTGCCATCCTTCACTCCTTCAGCAGCGGACCCGCCCTCTTGCGGGCGGGGTTGGACCTCCGCCACTATGTGTCGTTCAGCGGAATGGTCACCTTCAAGAGCTGGCGGCTGGACGAGGCCATCCTGGAGACGCCGCTGGACCGGCTGCTGCTCGAGACTGACGGCCCCTACCTCGCGCCCGTGCCCCACCGGGGGAAGCGGAACGAGCCGGCGTTCGTCCGTCACGTGGCCGAGCGAATCGCCCGGCTCCGCGGCATGACCACCGAGGAGCTGATCGCGGCCACCGGCCGGAATGCGGCACGCGTGTTTCGACTTCCACCTCTCAGCGCCCGGAGCGCTCCCTCGTGACGACCAGCGTCCCTTCCGATATCGCCATCGCGCAGGCCGCCAAGCTCCGACCGATCCAGGACGTGGCCGCCGAGGTGGGGCTCGGTCCCGACGACATTCTCCTGTACGGCCGCCACAAGGCCAAGATCAGTGCCGAGGCCATCCGGGCCCGCGCACCCACGGGTCGCCTGGTGCTCGTCACCGGGATCAACCCGACGCCCGCCGGAGAAGGGAAGAGCACCGTCACCGTCGGCGTGAGCCAGGCGCTCCGGCGGCTGGGGAAGAAGGTCATGCTCTGCATCCGGGAGCCATCGCTGGGCCCCGTGTTCGGCGTCAAGGGCGGCGCGGCCGGCGGCGGCTATGCGCAGGTGGTGCCGATGGACGAGATCAATCTCCATTTCACCGGCGACTTCCACGCCATCACCTCGGCGCATAACCTGCTCTCGGCAATGCTGGACAACCATCTGCACCAGGGCAACGTCCTCAACCTCGACCCGCGCCGGATCACCTGGCCCCGCACCATGGACATGAACGATCGGGCCCTCCGCTCGATCGTGATCAGCCTCGGCGGCATCAACGCCGGACCGGTGCGCGAGGACCGCTTCGTCATCGTGCCCGGCAGCGAGATCATGGCGATCCTGGCGCTCGCCGCCGATCTCACGGATCTCGAGGCCCGGATCAGCCGGATCATCGTCGGGCTCACCCGCGACCGGAAGCCGGTCACCGCCGGCGAGCTCAAGGCCGCCGGCGCGATGACGCTCCTGCTCAAGGACGCGATCCTCCCCAACCTGGTGCAAACGCTGGAGGGCGGGCCGGCGCTGGTCCACGCCGGACCCTTCGGCAACATCGCCCACGGCTGCAACTCGCTCGCCGCCACCCGGCTGGGGCTCTCCCTCGCGGACATCGTGCTGACCGAGGCGGGCTTCGGCGCCGACCTCGGGGCCGAGAAGTTCTTCGATATCAAGTGCCGGTTCGGCGGGCTCAAGCCCGAGGCGGCGGTGGTGGTCGCCACGGTGCGGGCGCTCAAGATGCACGGCGGGGTCAAGAAGGACGCGCTGGGCACTCCCGATGTGGCCGCCCTCAAGCGGGGGATGGTGAACCTCGAGGCCCACGTGAAGAACGTGCAGAAGTTCGGCGTGCCGGTGATCGTCGCCCTCAACCGCTTCACCTCCGATACCGAGGAGGAGATCCGGTCGGTGCTCGCCGCCGCGGGAACCTGGGGAGCCCGCGCGGCCCTGAGCGAGGTCTGGGCCAAGGGAGGGGCTGGTGGCGAGGCCGTCGCCAAGGAGATCCTGGCCACCCTCGCCGAGGGCAAGGCGGCGTTCCAGCCGATCTACGACGCCGCGCTCCCCATCAAGCAGAAGATCGAGATCATCGCGCGCGAGATCTACGGCGCCGCGGGCGTCGACTACAGTGCCACCGCCGACAAGGCCATCGCCCAGTGCGAGGGCATGGGCCTGGGCCAGACGCCGGTATGCATGGCCAAGACCCAGTACAGCTTCAGCGACGACGCCAGCAAGCTGGGGCGGCCGCAGGGCTTCCGCCTGACCGTTCGAGATGTCTACCCCAGCGCGGGCGCCGGCTTCGTCGTCGCGCTCGCGGGCGAGATCATGACCATGCCGGGCCTCTCCAAGACGCCGTCCGCCGAGGCGATCCGGGTCCACGCCGACGGCACCATCGAGGGACTCTTCTGATGCCGACCGGCTTCGTTTCGACCCCGGACGCGCCCCGCGCGATCGGCCCCTACAGTCAGGCCACCCGGGCCAATGGCTTCCTGTTTACGGCCGGACAGGTCGGGTTCGATCCCGCCACGGGGGAGCTGGTCGACGGTGGCATCGCGGAACAGACCGAGCGGGTGCTCGCCAACCTCGGCGCGATTCTTCGGGCGGCGGGCCTCGAGCTCTCCAGCGTGGTGAAGACCACGGTCTTCCTGGTCGACATGGCGGACTTCGCCCGGATGAACGAGGTCTACGCCCAGGCGTTTGGCGACCACCGGCCCGCGCGCTCGACCGTGGCGGTGGCCGCGCTGCCCCGCGGCGCGCGGGTCGAGATCGAAGCCGTCGCGGTGTTACCTTCCTGAGCTGACGGGGGCGGATCTGGCCTGGTGGCTGGGCCGGTCTTCAAAACCGCGATGGAGGCGCCTCCGGCGGCTCCGGTGGGTTCGATTCCCACACGCTCCCGCCACCCCGTTCCCACTGCCCCTCCTCTGACTGGGACTCGCGTGATCCTGCGCCGGGCCGCACCGCTCGCTCGTCTCGCGCTCGTCGTCCTGCTGGCAGCGGGCGGGGCCCCCGTGCTCGCCGCCCAGGACTCCGCGGCCATCGCTCGGGTCGACTCGCTCGCCCGCCGGGTCAGCCCGATGAACGCCTTCTGGCGCTCCTTCCTGGTGCCGGGCTGGGGTCAGGCCAAATTGGGCCGGAAGCTGACCGGCGGCCTCTTCGTAGCCTGGGAAGGTCTGACTCTGGGGATGAGCATCAAGACCCGGCACGAGCTGGCCTATCTCAGACGGACCAACTCCGCCCGCGCCGACGACAAGGCCGGTGAGCACCAGGACTGGATCGTGCTGCTCGCCTTCAACCACCTGTTCGCCGGCCTCGAAGCATATGTGTCGGGCCATCTCACCGACTTTCCGCGCGACCTGCGCGTGGAGGCGGTACCCGGCGGCGTCGGCGCGGCGGTCTCGGTGCCCTTCAGGGTCCGATGAATCGCGCCCCGGTCGGGATCTTCGACTCCGGGATCGGCGGGCTCACCGTCGCCCACGCAGTGTTCGAGCGGCTGCCGAGGGAGTCGACCATCTACTTCGGCGACACCGCCCGGGTGCCCTACGGCCCCAAGTCCCCCGAGACGGTGAGGCGCTACAGCCAGGAAATCCTCCACTGGCTGCTGGGGCAGGGGGTCAAGGCGGTGGTGATCGCCTGCAACACCAGCACCGCGCACGCGCTGGAGACGCTGCAGGCGGAGTCTCCGGTGCCGGTGATCGGAGTGATCGAGCCGGGGGCTCGCGCCGCGGCCGCCGCTTCGGTCAATGGCCCCATCGGCGTGATCGGGACGGCGGGAACCATCGCGAGCAACGCCTACGCCCGCGGCATCCAGCGCGCCCGGCCGGGCGCAGTGGTCGTGCAGCAGCCGTGCCCTCTGTTCGTCCCGCTGGTGGAAGAGGGATGGTTCGAGCATCCCGCGGCGGAGCTGATCGCGCGCGACTACCTGGAGCCGCTCCGTCGGGTCAAGGTCGACACGCTCGTCCTCGGCTGTACCCACTATCCGCTGCTGAAGCCGCTCATCCAGCGGGTGATGGGGCCGTCGGTTCAGCTGATCGACAGCGGCGAGGAAACCGCGAGCGCGGTCGACCTCGCGCTTCGCGCCGCGGGAATCGAGGCGCCGCCGGGCGTCGGCGCCCGGCACCGCTTCGCCGTGAGCGACGACGAGGCACGCTTCCGTGCCGTCGGATCCCGCTTTATCGGGGAGCGGTTGGTTGCGGCGGAGGTGGTGCCGCTGGGGTGAATCCGCGAAGCTCGGCGCTGGTCTCGGTGGCCACCGCATACCGCCCGTTGTCGAACCAGGCTCCCGGATTGAGGTACTGCCGGCCCGGGGCAGCCTCCGAGAGGGCGGCCCGGTGGGTGTGTCCCATCACCAGCAGTCCGAGCTCGGGCTCCGACGTGAGGCGCCGCTCCGCCCACTGGCGCTGCCGCTCGGCCGCGGCACCCACCGCGGCTTCGCCCGGGGCATGGTTGCCCAGATGCGGCCCTATGATGTCGACCAACCGCAGCCCCAGCTCGGGATGAATCCACCGGTAGACCGCGGCAGTGATCCGATGGTTGATGAGACGGTGCACGAGAGTCGCCCTGAGCCCGGGCTCGGTCAGGCCGTCCCCATGGATTGCCAGCACCTGGCGGCGCCCGATCTCGAACCTGGCCAACAGCGGCTCGAATCGAATGCCGAGGTCGCGGGCCCAGAAGTCGCCGCCCCAGCGGTCGTGATTTCCCCCCACCATCACGATCGGAAGGCGGCGACGCCCGAGACCCGCCAGCGCCGCCGCCACGTGAAAGCCGCGCCGGGGAACGACCCGCGAGTAGGAGAACCAGAAGTCGAAGAGGTCGCCGTTCAGCAGGAGGCAGTCACCCAGCGTCGGCACGGCCTCGAGGAAGGCCAGGAGCCTCTCCTCGACGTCAGGCGGTGCTCCACCCAGGTGGGCGTCGGAGACGACGACGAGCGCATGCCCCAGCACGGCGCCAAAGATGGATCGCTTGCCATCCGGCCGCAACCGCGGGCCGGCGCCGCGGCGGTGTCTCGGACCGGCGTCCGGACGTCTCTCACCCCATGAGGCTGACCCATGACCGTTCCTGAGGTCTCGGAGACGCTGGTGCGGGTCAACTACTCCGAGACCGATCAGATGGGGGTCGTCTACCACGCCCGCTACCTCGTGTGGCTCGACATTGCGCGGACCGAACACCTGCGGCTGAGCGGGATGAGCTATCGCGAGCTGGAGCACGCCGGCCTCCGCCTGGTGGTGGGCGAGGTGGCCGTCCGCTACCGCGAGCCTGCCCGGTTCGACGATTCCCTCCGCATCCGCTGCTGGGTGCGCGAAGTGGGCTCCCGGCGGATCGACTTCGGCTACAGTGTGGAGCACGCCGAGGACGGACGCCTGTTGGCCACCGCGTTCACGTCGCTGATGGCGCTGAGCACGGCCATGACCCTCACCCGACTACCCGATGCCGTCCGAAGCGCCCTCGTTGCTATTCCCGACCCGGTCCGGCTGCAGCTCGGCATCGAGCGCCAAACGCGAGGGAGGCAGCATGCCCTGTAGCCGGGTGCGGGCCGGACGTTGGCTCGTCGCCCTGTGCCTGGGCGGTCTCCTGCCGCTCGTCGCCGCCCCGCTGGCGGCGCAGCAGGAGGCAGTGATCGAGCAGCTCGCGCCGCTCCTGGCCGCCGAGGACGCGCGCGACTTTCAGCCGGACCTCTACCGCAGAGCCTTGGTCTCACCCGACTCGCTGGTCCGCCGGATCGCGGCCGTCGGTGCCGGCCGGATCGGTGACCTGCGCGCCACACCGCTCCTGGTGCCGGTGTTGGCCGATCCGGACTCCACCGTTCGGGTGGCCGCGGCGTTCGGCCTCGGCCTGCTGAGAGACACGGCGGCCGTTCAGCCGCTGATCGACCGCCTGACCGGGACACCGCCGCTGGAGTCGGTCTCCGCGGGAGAGGCGGTCACCGCCCTCGCCAAGATCGGGGGCCGCCGCGTGGGCGAGTTCTTTTCCGCCGTGCTGGGCCACCGGGTGGTCCTCTCGGTGGCCGATCCCGCGTCGGTGATCAACCAGCTGGTGCTGGAGTCCTGGCGTCTCGGCGCCGACGCCCCGATCCAGGGACTGCTCCCCTTTACCGACGACACCAGTGGCAGCGTCCGCTGGCGTGCGGTCTTTGCCCTGGCACGGCTCCGCGCGCCGGCCGCCGCCAATCGGCTGCTCCTGGCGCTCAAGGATTCCGATCCCTTCATCCGCTCGCTGGCTGCTCGGGGAATGACGCGGAGCTTTGCCGAGACGGCCAAGCTGGCGCCCGCCAGCGCCTCGGACCTGCTGGTTCGGAGCGTGGTCGATCCGAGCCCTCTGGTGAAGATCAACGCCCTCCTGGCGCTCGGGAGCTATCACGATTCGACCCTCGCCGTGCGCGTGACGCCGCTGCTCGATGATCCCTTGCCCAACGCCCAGGTGCAGGCGGCGGATGCGCTGGGGCAGCTCGGCGGCTCCGAGGCCGCCAAGGGCCTGCTGAAGGTGATGAAGGGAAAGCGGACGTTTGCCGCCCGGCGCGCCTCGCTGGTGGCCTTGGCCCGCATCGATACCGCCGCGTTCGCCGCGGCGGCCGCGCCCTGGCGCGGGAGCGCCGACTGGCGAGAGCGGGCCGCCGCGGCCGAGGGTTCGGCGGTGGCCAGTCCAGGAAAGTCGCCCTGGTTTCTCGCGGATGCTGACGGTCGGGTGGTCGCGGCCGGACTGCTAGCGTGGTCCGATGCACTGCAGGGGCCCGATCCGGCGCTCCTCGCCGCGGCCCGGCCGCTCCTCTCGCACCCCGACGCCGGCGTGCGGAGCGTCGCGGCCGACGCGGTGGCGCGGGCCGCCGACCCGGCCGACCTGCCGGCCCTGGCCGCGATGTACGCCCGTACCGGGCACGACTCCTTCCCCGAGGCGGCCCTCTCCGCCCTCGGTGGCATCCTGGCGATCCAGAAGAGCGGTCCCGCGGCTCGGGCCCGGGTCGAGCGGGAGTTCCTTCAGACTTCCACCAGGCCGGCCAACTATCTGATCCGCCGCTGGGCCGAGGACAACTGGAGCGAGGCGGCCGAGCGCTGGGGTGCGGCGTACCCCCTCGCGACCGGTCGCACGCTGGAAGACTACCGCGACCTGGTGCGCCGGTATCTCACCGCCAGCGATTCCGTGGCGCGCCCGCATGTCATCATCGACACCGAAGGCCGCGGCCCCATCGAGGTCGAGCTGCTCGGCCCCGACGCTCCCCTCACCGTCGCCAACTTCCTGCGTCTGGTGGATCGCCGCTTCTTCGACGGGCACCACTGGCACCGGGTGGTGCCCAACTTCGTCATCCAGGACGGCGACCCGCGGGGTGATGGGTTCGGCGGACCGGGGGGCGCCATCCGGGACGAGATCAACCGCATCCGTTACGACGGGCCGGTCGTGGGCATGGCGCTCTCCGGCCCCGACAGCGGCTCCAGCCAATGGTTCATCAACCTGAGCGCGCAGCCCCACCTGGACGGCACCTACACGGTGTTCGGCCGCGTGGTCGGAGGCACCGTGACGTTGACCCGCATCACACAGGGGGACGTGATCCGCACGATCCGCCGATGACCCAGCGCTCCCGATTTCTGCTCGCCCGCGCCCTCCTGCTCGGCGTATTGCTGAGCGTCGCCGCTCACCCGGCGGCAGCGCAGTTCTTCGCCTTCGGCCAGAACAAGATCCAATATCGCAAGCTGGACTGGCGCATTCTCCGGGGCGAGCACGTCGATCTCTACTACTACCCGGCCGAGGCCGACCTCGCTCCGGCCGCGCTGAGCTATGCAGAGGAGAGCTACGACACGCTGGCCATGCAGTTCCAGCACGAGGTGACCAACCGTATTCCCCTCATCGTGTACGCGTCTCATACCGATTTCGAGCAGACCAACGTGCTCCCCTACACCCCGCCTGAGGGGCTGTTGGGCGTGACCGACTTTCTCAAGCGTCGGGTGTCGCTCCCCTTCCGGGGCAACTTCGCCGAGTTCCGCCATACCATGCGGCACGAGATGGTCCACGTGTTCCAGCTCGACCTCCAGGCGGAGAGCTATATCCAGGCCCCTCGCTCCAGTCGCTTTGCCTTTCCCTTGTGGTGGAGCGAGGGCCTGGCGGAGCTCTGGTCCGGCGGGCAGGACGCGCGCGACGAGATGGTCATGCGGGACCTCACCCTCACCGGCCGCCTGCCGACCCTCAAGCAGCTCACCTGGGTCACCAGCGGACTGGTCTACCCCATCGGCGGGCAGATTCATCGCTGGCTGGCCGATACCTACGGCGACTGGCGGGTGGCGCTGATGTACAAGGAATACAACCGGCACCCCACCTTCGACGCGGCCATGCAGTCGATCTATGGCCGAAACCTGGATCAGCTCAACGAGGAGTTCCAGCTGGCCATGCGCCGGCGGTACTACCCCTCGGCCGACACTCTCGCTCCGCTCAGCGTCCTGGGTACCGAGGTGGCCAAGCTGGCGGTGAAGCCGGTGCTGCTTCCCGACACGGCCGACGGCGAGTCGGGCGATGTGGCGTACCTCTCGCCGGCCACCGGCTACGTCGCGATCTACCGAAAGTCGCTCGAGGGCGGGCGGGCCCACGCGGTGGTGACCGGCGGCCGGTCGGCTCAGCTCGAGTCGTTTCATCCGTTCGAGTCCCGCATGGATGCGTCGCGTCGGGGCATCCTGCTCTTCACCGCGCGCTACGGCGACCGGGACGCGCTCGTGGTGTGGGATCTCGACCGCCGGCGAGTGGCGGGACGCTATCAGTTCTCCGAGCTGGTCTCGCTGCTTTCTCCCCACTGGATGCCGGATGGCGAGAGCATCGTGGTGAGCGGCCTCTCCCAGAGTGGCGTGTCGGATCTGTATCGGGTCCGGATCTCGGATGGCAAGCTCGAGCCCCTCACCAACGATCGCTACCAGGACCTCGACCCCTCTCCCAGCCCCGATGGACGCCACATCGTCTTCGCATCCGACCGGACCGCCGGCGGGATGGAGGGCGCCGTCAACCTTTTCCTGCTGGATGTCGCGACTGGCCGCTCCCGCCAGCTCACCTCCGGTCACTGGGTCGACGAGGCGCCGATCTGGGCCCAGGACGGCCGGATCTACTTCAGTTCCGATCGCGATGGCGTTCTCAACGTCTTCTCGGTGGATACCCTCGGCGGGGGGCGGCGGGAGACCTCGGCCTGGACTGGCGCGTTCGACGCGGTGCCTCTGCCCGACAGCGCCGGCCTGGTGGTCGGCGGATTTCACGACCTGAGCTGGAACCTGTACCGTTATCCGGTCGATTCGGCGGCCCGCGCCGATCGCTTCGACCTGCCGCCGCCCGCGCCCGACGGCAAGTGGAACTGGCAGTTGCCCACGGACACGGTCAGCCTGGCCGCCTCACACGAGCCGTACCGGAGGCGGCTGAGCCTGGACTTCGCCGCGGGCGATGCGGTGATCGTGCCGGGCTTCGGTGGGGCCCAGGGGATCTTCTTCGTCATGAGCGATCTGCTGGGCGACAATTTGCTGCTCGGCTCCGTCTCCTCCTTCCAGGGCCGCCGCCTCGGCAGCATCCTCTCCAACTTGAGTGGCCAGGCGTTGTACCTGAACCAGTCGCGCCGGGTCAACTGGGGCATCGGTGCCTTCCGCACCAAGAGCCGCAACTTCGAGGGCGAACAGGTGGTCTCCTACGACGAGACCGCCTACGGCGTGCTCGGCGTGTTGCGCTATCCGCTGAGCCGCTTCACCCGGATCGAGGGCACGTTCGTCGCCGAGCACTCGGACCGGGTGGACTTCACTCTGCCGGTCGACCAGCCCCGCCGGATCGGCTGGATCGCCTCCCATTACTTGAGCTACGTCCACGACAACTCGCTCTGGATCAACAGCGGCCCCATCGACGGCGGGCGCGTGAGCTTCACGGCCGGTGTCTCCAGCGATTTCTCCAACGGCCGCTTCGACAGCTACATCTTCAGCGGCGACTGGCGGCGTTACCTTCGGGTCGGCCGCCGGGGCGCCTGGGCGCTCCGGGCGCTGGGCTACTACAGCGGCGGCGACCGGCCCCGCCGCATCAACATCGGAGGCACACTCGGCCTCCGCGGCTATCCTCAGTTCGGCTACATCGTCGGGTCCCGGGCCTTCATGTTCAACCAGGAGCTTCGCTTCCCCCTGCTTACCCACCTCACGCTCGGCACGGGACTCGGTGACATCACCTTTCCCGAGATCCAGGCCGGATTGTTCACCGACATGGGGCAAGCCACTTTCCCGACCACGACCTCGAGAGCCCTGCTGGGGAGCTACGGGATTAGCTTCCGCATGGCGCTCGGACCGCTGGCCGTGCTGCGGCTCGACCTGGGTCGGCGCTTCAGCAACGATGACTTCCAGGGCTACGGCCTCGCCCCGGATCAGAGGGACGCCGGTTTCCTCAGCTTCTTCTTCGGCTATAACTATTGATGCGACAACGCGTTTTCGTTGACCGAGGAAGCTGCCTGGCATATCTTGCGCTGGCCTCGGTGGGGTGCCGCACCGCGCCCGGTCCGCTGGTGCCCGAAGGTGCAGGCCCGGTCACTCTCGAGCAGGTGTCCACCTGGGTCAACGCGACGCGCCCCATCGAGCACAAGCTGCATCGCTTCAAGTGGCTCTTTCAGGACGAGCGCTCCAGTGCTGGCGGCAGGGGCAGCGCGCGCATCGCCCCGCCCGACTCGTTGCGCTTCGATGTGGCGGGGCCGTTCGGGTCGGGCGCCGCGTCGGCGGCCGTAATCGGCGATCGGCCGCTCTGGGCCGAGCCGCCTGACGCGGTCAAGAAGCTGGTGCCCAACTACCCGCTGATGTGGGCCATGTTCGGCATCGCACGGATGCCGGACGAGGGCGCCGAGCTTCGCGGCCTGACGAAAGGCGATGTGATCAGCTGGCGCTACGACGGCCCGACCGACACCGTGGAGTACGTGCGGACCACGGGCAAGGCGGGCAAGCTCGTTGCGGAGGTGCGCCACGCCGGGAAGGTGGTCGGGCGAGCCGAGACGACCCTCGACCCGTCGGGCGCTCCCGTGAGCGCGCGGCTGCTGGTGCCAACCGTGCCGGCCAAGCTCAATCTGACCTTCCTCTCCACTGCGCGGGCCCATTTTGCGCCTGACATCTGGACTGCTCGCAAGCCTTAGCACCGTCGGGCTGGCCGCCTGTCTCTACGGCTTCGCCGGCGGCGGGCTGCCCTCCAACATCAAGACCGTGGCGCTGCTCCCCTTCGACAATCAGACCTCCGAGCCCACCCTGACCCAGGAAGTCGCGGTGCGGGTGCGCGATGCCGTTCAGAGCCGCCTCGGCCTCCGGGCCGCCAGCGAGGCCCAGGCCGATGCCGTGGTCCGCGGGACCATCTCCCGATACGAGCCCGACATCCCGGTGCAGTATTCGGGCAACGAAGGAGAGTCGCAGGTGAACGTCACCCGCCGCCTGGTCCACATCACCGTGTCGGTCCAGATCCAGGATCAGCGCGCGGGGAAGCCGCTGTGGGAGCGCAGCGGTCTCCTGCTTGAGGGGGACTATACCCAAGGGCAGGAGGCCCAGGGCCGCCAGAAGGCGCTCGACAAGCTGGTGACCTACATCGTCGAAGGAGCGCAGTCGCAATGGTAGGGCGCCCGCCGGCGCTCCGCCGCGGCACCAGCACCTTGGGCTGTCTCGTGTCGCTCGCCCTGTTCGTCGGCGCGTTGTACTACGGCGTTCACATCGGCCAGGTATATCTCCGATATTACGAGATGCTGGACGACATGCGAAGCCAGGCGCACATGGCATCCAGCTCCTCCGACACCGTCATTGCCATCCACCTGCGTGCCCAGGCAGACTCCCTCCTCGGCCAGACCCCGCGCTTCCACATCACCCGCGGCGGCCGGCCCAATCGGATCACCATCCAGACCGAGTACAGCGAGAGTGTCGACCTCCCGTTCTTCAAACACACCTTCGTCCTCCGGCCGCGCGCCGAGGCGCCGCTCTAGCCACCGCCGGTGACCGGCACCGCGGGAAAGGTTCGCGCCCTTCCGGCGGCTATGGACTGGCGCCGATCGCAGCACGCCCCCGTCGCGTTCACCAACGGAGTGTTCGACCTGCTGCACCCCGGCCATGTCGAGCTGCTCGAGGCAGCCCGCCGGGAGGGCGGCGCGCTCGTCGTCGGGCTCAACAGCGACGCGTCGGTCCGGCGGCTGGGGAAGGGAGCCGAGCGGCCGGTGGCCGCCGAGGCGGCGCGGGCGCGCGTGCTGGCGGCGCTCGCCGCCGTGGACTGCGTCGTGCTGTTCGACGACGAGACCCCGCGTCAGCTCATCGAAGCCCTCGCCCCCGACGTGCTGGTGAAGGGGGCGGACTACTCCCGGGATCGCATCGTCGGTGCCGACTGGATCGAGGCCCGCGGCGGCCGAGTCGTTCGGGTACCGCTCGTCGCCGGCTTCTCAACCTCTGCTCTCGTGGAGCGTCTCCGTGCCCCGTCCTGATGGCCGCACCAACGCGCAGCTGCGCCCCCTGGCGCTGGAGCGCCGCGCCAATCCCTACGCCGAAGGGTCGTGCCTGATCCGGATGGGCGGCACCCTGGTCCATTGCACGGCGTCGGTCGAGTCCGGCGTACCCGGGTTCAAGAAGGGAACCGGCGAAGGCTGGGTCACGGCCGAGTATGCCATGCTGCCGCGGGCCACCCTCGAGCGGACCTCCCGGGAGCGGAACGGGCCCGGCGGACGCACCCAGGAGATCCAGCGGTTGATCGGCCGCTCGCTTCGCGCGGCGATGGCGACGATGGCTTTTGGCGAGCACACCATTCGCATCGACTGCGACGTCCTCCAGGCCGATGGCGGCACCCGCACCGCCGGCATCACCGGCGGGTGCATCGCGCTGGCCGATGCCTGCACCTGGCTCTCGGAGCGGACCGGCATCCCCTCGCCGTTCGGTCAGCTCGTCGCCGCCGTGTCGGTTGGCGTGGTGGACGGTGAGGAGCGGCTCGACCTGGCCTACCTGGAAGACCGGGATGCCCATGTAGACGCCAACGTGGTGATGCTCGATCCCGCGCGATTCGTCGAGGTGCAGGGAACCGGGGAGCACGCCAGCTTCTCGCGTGGGCAGCTCGAGACCCTGCTCGACCTCGCCGAGCATGGCATTGCCGAGCTGTTCGAGGCTCAGCGGCGCGCGCTCGGCCTGTGAGGCTGCTGGCCGCCACCCGCAGTGAAGGGAAACAGGCGGAGTTCCGCCGGATCCTCGTTCCGGTCGGCATCGAGGTGGCGTTCCCCGACGAGCTCGGCCTCTCTGAGTCGCCGGCCGAGGACGCGCTCGAGGTGGCCGAGAGCTTCGAGGGAAACGCGAGACGCAAGGCCGAGCACTTCGCCCGGCGGAGCGGGTTTCCCACCGTGGCCGATGATTCCGGGCTCGAGGTGCTATCCCTGGGTGGCGCGCCGGGCGTTCGCTCCCGGCGCTGGGCCGGCGCGTCCGGTACGCCGGCGGAAATCGACGCGGCGAACAACGCCGAGTTGCTGCGCCGCCTTCGCGGTGCGCCCGAGGCCCGCCGGCGCGCGCGCTATCGCTGCGTCCTGGTCTTTCTGGAAACCTCCGACGCTGTGCCGCGGGTCTTCGAGGGATCCTGCGCCGGCCGCATCCTGGAATCCCCGCGAGGGACCGCCGGCTTCGGCTACGATCCGCTCTTCTGGAGCGACGAGCTGGGGAAGGCCTTCGGTGAGGCGACGGCGGAGGAGAAGGATGGGGTGAGCCACCGGGGTCGGGCGCTCGCCGCGCTGGCGGGGGCGCTGGGCTCGCGCCGGTAGACCTTCCTGAGCCCAGCGAAGGGGCATAGCCCCTTCGCGCCCGCCGACCGATGCCAGTCCTAGTGCGAATACATCGGGCTCCGCTCGTCGTACGAGTTATGCGAGAGCCGGGTAGCGGTTCCACCCGCGGCGCTCACACTCCAGATCTGGATATGCCCGTTGCGCGTGCTTGAGAATACGATCTTGGCGCCATCCGGCGACCAGCTCGGCCACAGGTCCGTCCCGGTGGAATAGGTGAGACGCTTGATCGAACCATCGACCAGACTCTTGACGAAGATCTCCTGATCGCCACTGCTCACGGCGTTGCTAAAGGCGATCCGCTTTCCGTCTCGCGAGAAGGCCGGCCCGTCCAGGGTTGGCCCGGGTGCGGACCCGAGCGTCGCATGTCCAGTGCCGTTGGCGTTCATTAGGTCCAGGCTATAGGAGCTCGCGCTCGTGTTGATGTAGACAATCCTCTGGCCGGTGGGATCGTACGACGGTTGCTTGCCCTGTACCGCAGCACCTCCACTCGCGACGCTCCCCAGGATGCGCGCGGACAGATGCACCCAGCCAAGATACCGGGTCGCCCCGTTTACGGTGACCAGGATGTGCGAGCCGTCAGGCGCCCAGGAGGGGTCGGTGAGGTTGTAAGGAGAGGGGGTGGACAGCACCCAATGTCCGTTGGTGCCGTCTGCGTTGATCACATAAATGTCGGAGTGGGTGACGTTCGCGGCGTCCTTCCGGGGGCGCACCAGGGCAAGTCGTTTGTTGTCCCAGGACCAGGCCGGATCGACTTCGTATGCAGCCGAGGTGGTGAGCCGGGTGACGTGGTATCCCTGTGTGTCCATCAGGTAGATGTCGTCGTTCCCGTTCCTGTGGGACGTGAAAGCAATCCGCGGCCAGGTGGCCAGGGTCTGCTCCGGGACGGGAGACTCGCCCGTGGGGTCGACCGGATCGGTGGCGCCGACAGGGCTGAGTGGGGTATCGCCGCCGTTGCAGGCGCCGAGCGCAGCGAAGACGCCGAAAAGGAGGCGGCGGACCTTCGAGCGGAGTGACCTGAATTGCGGCAGCCGGCAAAGCGGGCAGTACATCGGTGTCTCCTAGGACTCGAAGTCCCGGTGCGAGTAGGCAAGGAACTGCGTCCGAACGCTCCGAGTCTACGCCCGGCGGTCACCCCCGAATCACCTCGCGATCACCTCGGCTTTGGCGGGGCGGGCTGCGAACGTCTAAGTTGTTGGCTGATAACGATGGGGGCTGCCCCTGGTCAGGTCGCGTCGATCTGGCTGGGGGGTGCGGAGGCCAGCAGACCACCTGCGCCGGAGGGTGGATGCAGACATGGCGGAATAGACTCCGGTGAGTGATGTTAGGCGCGATGAGTGGCCAGGAATGTCGGTCCACTTCCCAGTTAGACCGCGCCCTGGACGCTATGGACATGCACGTGCGACCCGCGCGGGTGGAAGACCGCCAGCGAATGCTCGAGGTATGGGAGCACTCCGTTCGCGTAACCCATCATTTTCTCGCTGAGAGCGACATCGCAGCACTCCGCCCACTCGTCGCCGAGGAGCTCGCGAGCGATGCAGTCGATTGGTGGGTACTTCTATCTGCCGCGGAGGCGCTCATCGGCTTTCTAGGCTACACCGAGGACACCATCGAAGCGCTGTTCATCGACCCTGACCACCGGGGGCACGGGGGAGGCAAATTCCTCGTGGCACACGCGCAGAGTCTTTCCGGGGGCGCGCTGGCGGTCGAGGTCAACGAGCAGAATGAAGCCGCGCTACGGTTCTACACGGCGCTCGGGTTCTCCGTGGTTGGGCGGTCGCCAACGGATGCGGGCGGCCGGCCGTTCCCGATCCTGCACATGACACGTGCAGTGCCAGCTCGCCCCGAAGATCAGTCGAGTCAGACTGGAGCGGAAGCGAGCTGACTGGCTAACGCGCCGGCGCCGGCTAAAGCCGCAGGAGGGAGGATGGTCGAGATGGCCACAGTGCAGGTCCGCTACATTGTCCACGACGTCGACGCGGCGATCGAATTCTATACCAAGCAGTTGGGTTTCACCCTCGAGATGCATCCGGCTCCGCCCTTTGCCATGCTTTCCCGCGGCGATCTGCGTCTCGTGCTCAGTGCGCCCAATCCTATGGGCGGTGGTGGACAGTCCATGCCCGACGGCACGATGCCCGAGCCGGGTGGTTGGAATCGATTCGCTATCGAGCTCAGCGATCTTGATGCCACGGTGGAGGTCCTGCGCAGGAGTGGCGTTCACTTTCGGAATGAGATCGTCCAGGGCGTGGGCGGCAAGCAAATTATCGTTGAGGACCCGTCGGGAAACCCGGTTGAGCTCTTCGAGCCGATCCTCCCGGAGGCTCGTCTCGAGAAGCGGACGTGACATCCGTCGTTCCGCCCTTGAGGCCAAAGCACCTCTACCTCGGGCTCTGCGTGCTGGGGACGATTCTCCCGTGGGCGGCGTTCCTGCCCTTTCTTCGCACTCATGGCCTGAATGTCCGGGCCTTCCTCGATCAGCTCTTCGGGACGCCAGTCAGTAGCTTCTTCGGCTGGGATGTCATCGTCTCGTCGCTGGTGCTGTGGGCCTTCGTGCTGGTGGAAGGGCGGCGACTCGCCATGGCGCGGCGCTGGCTGCCTATCGTGGGCAATCTGCTGGTGGGGGTATCGCTGGGCTTGCCCCTGTTCCTGTATCTGCGGGAACTGCGACGCGAGGCCGCAGGCTGATCACGCGAACCGGCGACATGAGCATCTCCCGAGGCACAAGGATCTTCGCGACCGGAGGCTCCGTGCTCTACATGGTCATCGAGCGGTTCCGAGGCGGCGATCCCGTGCCGGTCTACCGGCGCTTCCGGGAGCGCGGCCGGCTGGCCCCTGACGGTCTCCGGTACGTCGCGAGTTGGGTGACCGCCGATCTCGAGCGCTGCTATCAGGTGATGGAATGCGACGAGCGCGACCTGCTGGAGACCTGGATGGCGCAGTGGCGTGACCTGGTGGAATTCGACGTGGTACCGGTGCGCACCTCCGCGGAGACCGTTGCGCTGCTCGCCCCCAAGCTGTGAAGTCGGCACTCTCACAAATCTGCGGCCGTCCGCATGCCGGCTGGCGTCCATGGAACCTGAGCGCAGGATGTGGCGCACCCGAATGGGCTCGTACATCTTCCCGCTACGATGACTGACTTCGCAGGCAAGGTCGCCCTCGTTGCTGGAGCCGCGTCTGGAATCGGCGCGGCCGTCGCTGCACGGTTAGCGGCTGCGGGTGCGGAGGTCTACCGGGCTGACCTGAACTGGCCCGGGACCGAGGTCCTGGCCAGCGCCAGGTCGAAGGCGCACGTGATCGTCTTGGATGTGCGGGAGGAGGCGGCCTGGATGGCGGCCATGGAGATGATCCTCGCAGCCGGTCGGCAGCTGGACGTGCTGGTCAATTGCGTGGGCGTGTCTGCGGCAAGTCCCCTCCCTGACACGACGCTCGCCGAGTGGCGGCACGTGTTGGCCACTAATCTGGACGGGGCCTTTCTGGGCACCAAACATGGAATCCGGACCATGCGCACCGCCGGCGGCGTCATCATCCATGTGGGCTCCGCCTCCGGCATTCGTCCCGCGCCGGGGGCGGCGGCCTACTCCACCAGCAAGGCCGGCCTTCGGATGCTGGTCAGCACTGCGGCCAAAGAGTGCCGGGACGCCGGCCTCGCGATCCGCATCAACCTCGTGAGTCCCGCCGGGGTGAAGACACCCATGTGGCGATCGATGCCGTTCTTTCAGGAATTGACACGCAAGCTCGGTTCCGAGGAGGCGGCATACGAGGCGATGGCCACGGGCGGCGGCGGACGTTTCATTGAGCCGGACGCAGTTGCGCGAGTGGTCTGCTTTCTGGCGAGCGACCAAGCCCAGCACGTGACGGGTGTAGACTTGCCCGTTGACGACGGCTACGTGCTCTGATAGCAGTTCTCAGAACGGAAGTCAGATGCGCCAAGTGCTGTACCGCGTTGCCGCGAGCCTTGACGGCTTCATCGCCGGACCCCACGGCGAGCTGGACTGGATCGTATCCGACCCCACGCTGGATCTCGCGAAGGTCTACGAGTCCGTGGACACCGTCCTCCTGGGGCGGCGCACCTATGAACTCACCCGCCAACCGGGTGCACCACCCTGGCCGCGGGGTTGGCAGATCTATGTCTTCTCCCGGATGCTGAGACCGGCGGAGCACCCAGGGGTGACGGTCGTGAGCGCCGACGCCGGCCCACGCGTCGCTGCCCTCCGGGCTGCGCCCGGCCGGGAAATTTGGCTCTTTGGCGGGGGGAGCCTGTTCCGGAGCCTGCTGGTGGCCCAGCAGGTGGACTTCGTGGAGGTCGGGGTCATGCCCGTCCTGCTCGGGAGCGGCATTCCCCTCCTGGAGGCGGGAGCACCGCTGACCCGGCTCGCCCTGGAGCACGTGCAGAGGTATCCAAGTGGGCTGCTCGGCCTACGGTACCGGGTTCCCACCGCCGCTGCTGTCTAACCCGCAAATGCAGCCGACAAGGGCTACTGGACTGCGCTGCTACCAGCAGCCGGATGAAGCCACTATGTTGCACCTCGCTCCACGGTCGGTCGGAGTAGCTAAAGTGTTGTTGTAGGACAAATACGGGGTGTGGCGCAGTCCGGTAGCGCGCCTGCTTTGGGAGCCCATCCACACGTGCCGATCTTCGCATAGGGTTTGGCCTTTCCCTCGGAAGATGCGGAAGGGGTGCGAAGGCCGATCATGGCCTTTGCGCCCCTTTCCGTAGCCAAACGTGCACACTCCTCACCCAGCGGGGACTCGCCGCTCGGGTCCAGAGTGCGCGGGTCTGATCGGGGCCCCGGTCACTTGCTCGTAGCCCCCGATGTCGTCGCAGCCGCCCCCGTGCCCACGCAGCACCGGGCGCTGATCTGTCGTCGGGCTACTTGGCGTCGAGGCGGCATGGATCGCCGGGCCCCCACCCAGAGTGGGGCCGCCGTTCTCGGCCAGCGGAGAAAGCTTGAGGTCGAGCGGGTGCTCCTGCTGCCTACCTGGTTGCCGTCAACCGGTCGCTGACGCCCGAGCCGTTGCCGATCCGCAGCCGTTGGGCGAGCCGATCAACCAGTGGCTCCTGCTGCTCGCCTTGATGCCCGGCTCAGAGGTGTGCCGCCGTGGCTGCTTGCGGCGTTCTGGAAAACGATCGGTGGGACCAAAG
This sequence comes from Gemmatimonadales bacterium, assembly GCA_036265815.1. Classification (NCBI taxonomy): domain Bacteria; kingdom Pseudomonadati; phylum Gemmatimonadota; class Gemmatimonadia; order Gemmatimonadales; species Gemmatimonadales bacterium. Next base: position 5,333 of record DATAOI010000045.1, on the reverse strand, counting down.
AGACCGTTTATCAGGTCTTTGCTGCCCTGGATGATCCAACCGCTGCAGCGTCCCGACAGGTCCGGCCTGGCGCCGCAAGCGCTGCCTGATCCTAACGACTACGGGCCGGCGACTGCGGTCGGTACCTTGCGGTCGACTGTCGTGCCGTCGCCGAGTGCTGCGGACCGATTGTCTCCCCAACAGTAGGCCACCGCGCCCGGAGTCTTGCCGCAGGAATAAAAGTTACCTGCACTCACTTGACCAAAGCTGAGCCCACCGGCGACCGCTACCGGGGTCGTCCGCAAAGTGGTGGTGCCATCGCCGAGCTCGCCAACCGCATTGTCGCCCCAGCAGTAGACCCGATTGTCCGTAGTCTCGCCGCAGCTGTGGAACGTGCCGGCGCTTACTCGGCCGAAGCTGATCCCTCCGGCCACCGCCCTTGGCCAGAAGCTCAAGTACAGTTTGCCATTGCCGAGTTGCCCATGTCGGCCGTCACCCCAGCAGAAGGCTCGGTCGCCGGTAGTCACGGCGCAGCTGTGGGTGAACCCCGCGCTGATCTGTCGAAAGTGGCGGGTACTTACTCGGGATGGCTTCAGGCGGGGGGACGCCTCCGAGCTATCCCCAACTTGGCCGTTGTGATTCTGCCCCCAGCAGAAACCTTCGTCTGTGGTCGTTACGCCGCACGAGTGGCCGAGGCCGGCGCTCACTTGCCGGAACGAGTGTGCGCCCGCGACCGCGACCGGTAGCACATGACCAGTGGTCGTGCCGTCGCCGAGCTGGCCGACGGCATTGGCTCCCCAGCAGTAGCCACGCCGGTCAGGATAGCTCACGCCACAGGTATGGCTGGAGCCCGCATCCACCTGGCTGAACAGGTGCCCACCGCCGACCAGGGCCGGGCGGGGGCGATTGGTCGTGGTGCCCTCGCCCAGCTGACCGTCTTCGTTGTCTCCCCAACAGTAGGCTCGATTGTCCGTCGTCACCGCGCAGGTATGCCGGAAGCCAACGCTGATTTGCCGGAAGGGGTGTCCGCCCACGACCGCAACGGGCCTCAGCGTCAGCTCTTCCGTGGACGTGCCGTTGCCGAGCTGGCCCAGATTATTCTGGCCCCAACAGTACGCCCGATGGTCCGTGGTCACACCGCAGGTGTGGGAGTCGTCAGCATCCACCTGGGAGAACGCCAGCGCCGCCGTCGAGGTGGCGAGAGCCGGCCCTATGGGTGCTGGGCCGGTGGGTGACTCGGCCTCCTCCCGGCAACCAAGCGCAGCTACCACGATCGCCGTCCCGAGCAGCCAGACACGCCGGCGGGCGAGCACGACCGAGCCTGGGCGACCGAAGATCCGGATGCGTGAATGCATGAGACTTACCTCCAATGTCCCCGCAGCCTGGGGGGCGTCAGATCGGGCTCTTGACCCCGCTCGGCTTGGTGCTGCACGGAACGCCGAGCTGACACGCCTCAGGCCCCGTGCTGGTGCCGACGCCGAGCTGGCCTTGCTGGTTGAGGCCCCAGCAATACCCCAGGCGATCGGTGGTGATGCCGCAGGAGTGCTGGCTGAATCCGTTGGTGGTCACGGCGAGGAAGTGAAGTCCGCCGGTGACCCGCACCGGCGTCGACCGCGACAGGATGGTTCCGTCTCCGAGCTGCCCGGCATTGTTTCGTCCCCAGCAGAAGGCCAAGTCCGCGAGCGTCACGGCGCACACATGGCCATGGCTCAGATTCAGCCCCCGGAAGTGGCGACCACCCGGTATCGCGACGGGCGTGAAGCTGACACCGCCAAAAGGCTTCTCGCCCCAGCAGTAGGCGAGGTTATCGGTGGTGAGGCCGCAACTGTAGCCTCCCTCCTGCTCCTCGCTCGGGATCAGAATGAGGCCACCGCCCGCGACCACCATCCGGAAGTGGAGGCCGCCGGCGACCGGAACAGGCGCCGAGCTCCCCGTGGCGGTTCCGGTGCCGAGCTCGCCATTACCATTCGCCCCCCAGCAGTAGCCCTGGTTGCCTGTGGTTGCGCCGCACGTGTGCAGGGCACCGGCGATCACTTGTTGAAAGTGCAGCCCACCAGAGACCCGGAGTGGGGTGAGACGATTGAACCCGGTCAGGCTGAAGGGATTGCCCAGCTTGCCCAGTTCGTTGCTACCCCAACAGAAGGCCACGTCCGCAGTGGTCACGGCACAAGTGTGCGAAGGACCCGCGCTCACCTGGCCGTAGCTCCGACCTCCCGCAACCGCCACCGGCTTCAGCCGATTGGTGTTCTGAGTGCCGTCCCCGACCTGGCCGTCCCCATTCCCTCCCCAACAGTAGGCCCGGTTCGTGGTGGTGATACCGCAGGTGTGGACCTGACCGGCGCTCACCCGGAGGAACAGGAGCCCGCCGGCCACGGGGACCGGCCTGAGGCGCGGGCTGGTGGTGCCGTCGCCGAGCTGGCCATTGCCGTTGCTGCCCCAGCAGTACGCCTTGTTGGCGGTGGTCACGCCGCACGTGTGGTGGCCGCCCGCGCTCATCTGGGCGAAGGACAGGATCGCGGTGGTCGCGAGCGCCGGCGCGCCCGCCTTGTCCGGAACCGCGGGTGACATGGTGTCCTCACCGCAGCCGAGCAGGGTCAGAAGCAGGGCCGGGGCGAACGCGGCGGGGGCGATGCGGCGCCACGGCCGGTCGGGCCGGGTGACCTCTTGGCGCGGGATCTTGCTGGACATGGACTCACCCTGACTTGCGACAGGCTGGGGGGCTGGAACCCCCACGGCGGACCCACCCACCCGGCCGTGGCACTGGGGGACTCAAGGAGTCTGCGAAATCTCGGTCAAGCCGGAGTCAAGTGGAATAGCGAGGAGATGCCTACGTCTGGACGAACCACAGGCTATCGCGAACCCTGGTAACCGGTTGGACCACTTCGAGCAGACTGATCATTGGGACGGCCGCGGGCTCGATATCCTCATCTCCCATACGGGCTACGCCCTGTATCTGGAGATGCTCTGGAAGCTGATCGAGGGGCTCGCCTCACACAGGAACGCCCCTCGGGACGCCAGACCGTTGATGCCTGGCTCAGCGGGTGCCCCCGGCGTTCTGGGCCGGCGGAACTCGATCGACGTGCGTCCCACCGGGCCCTATCGGCCGCGTCCCCGGAACAGCTCCGAGCGTCCCTCCGCCTGGGTACAGGCGCGGTTCTTCACCTTGTACCAGACCGTCTCGGAGGCGTAGGGATCCGCCTTCCGTTTGGCCACGATCCCCTCCAGATCGAGACGCTGGGCCGCGTCGAACAGGTGCCGGCCGTGTGCCTCGACCGTGAGCACCTTGAGCAGGTCGTTCGTGTCCTCGGGAAGCACCCGCTCGAGGCGCGCCTTCCGCTCCTCCAAGGGCAGCCCGCGGAGATCCCGCCCGTCGACCCACAAGAGGTCAAACGCGACATAGGCGACCGGCCCTCGCGCGGCGAACAGGTCATGGAACATCGGTCGGCCCGTCTGATCCAGCGACACGATCTCGCCGTCGAGAATGGCTTCCCATGCCAGCAGATGCTCTCGCAGCTTGGGCTCGAGCTCGCCGAACCGGGTCAAGAAGAACCCACGCTTGGACCGGATGAGGCAGCTCTCGCGGGTCAGGTGCACGAGCCCCCGGAATCCATCGTACTTGGGCTCGAACAGGTAAGCCGGATCGTCGAACGGCTCGGCGCGGAGCACCGGCACGATCGGCTCGACCAGGGGCAGCGTCCTGGGGCGAGGGCGCGGGAGGCTCACTCGTGCTCCTCACGCCTGCCCCGGCGCCGCTGGGGTGAGGAGTGGCGTCGGTGACGGAGACCAGTCGGTGGCCCCGCCAGCTCACCCAGGAGTCGGTAGACCGCCGGGAACGTGACCGGCTTCTGCAGGACCCGGAACTCGGGATAGCCCGCCAGGAGCTCAGCGTCGCTGCCGGCGGGATCCGTGGCCATGAGGGCGATCTGGAGCTTGGGCTGGAGCTCGCAGGCCCGCTCCGCCAGCTCCCCGCCGTCCATGACGGGCAGGATCAGGTCGGCGATGAGGAGCCGGATCTCGTTCGGGTGCTGCTTCAGGTACCGGAGGGCGTCCCGGCCGTCCTTCGACGCCTGGACCGGGTAGCCCATGTTCCGGACCATCCGGCAGACGATGGACCGGGGGGTGAACTCGTCATCCACCACGGAGGGCTTGGGGTAGAGCGGGGTGACTGGGGCGTCCCCTAGGACGGGCATAGGCCCTCGGCCGCTGGCATAGTGGCGTTGGGCCCTCCCCACGAAGAGGGCGCGGCGGGGCCGCTCTGGCCCCGTGGATGAACCCTATGAGAGGGTCAGCTGGTCCTCTGTGAGCGGGATAACAGGACGGGATAGATAAAGTTTGGCGCGGTCAGCCGTCACACCGGCGGGGTCGTCCGGGAGCTCTGCTGGACCGACTGCGATTCGCTTGACTTCGGCTTGACTGCAGCGGGTGAGCTTGCAGGCGAATTGGGAGTCGCCAGATGCGCGTGCCGGAGGCAGCTGTGTGGTCGTCTCTAGCCGCCGATCAAAGAAAGAGAGCGAGGATAGATCGATGCGGTCCCCTCAAGTCTGTGCTTCGCCGTCTCGTTGCGGTCTCCTGTGAAGCGTCGCCGGGGTCCTCGCCCCAGCCCTGCTCTTCAGCCTGGTCGGCTGTCGCGACGACGCCCGGATCCCGACCGAGCCCGTGCCCGACGGTGTGATGCCGGCTGCGACTCCCGAGCTCGCTGCGGCCCCGAACACCTGGCTCACGCGGGGCGACATGTGGGGCACCGAGCGTCGGGGTGTCGCCACCGCAGTTGTCCGCAGCAACCACTTGTTGGGCGCACTGCACCAGTCGCTGTCTTGGCAGCTGGTGACCACGTAGAGTCGACCGTCAATCGCGGCGGTCACGCCGTTCAGCCCAAAGGTCGGCATGTACCGCTTCGTGGCCCAGGTGTCCGCCACTGGGTCGTACACGTACAGCCCGTCACTGTAGCCCTTATCGGGCGTCCGCAGGCCGCCGGAAACGTAGATCTTGCCGCCGATGACCCCGGTCCCATTCGTCGCCATCAACGGGACCGGCAGCGGTGCGCGCAGCGTCCAGCTGTTGGTCGCGGCGTTGTAGGCCATGACCCGGCTCAGGGGCGCCCCGGTGACGGTCTGCCCCCCGACAGCGTAGAGAACCGACTGCCCCACCGCGTTCGGCACAACTGCGGTGGCGACACCCCGACGCTCGGTGCCCCACATGTCGCCCCGCGCAGGCCAGGTGTTCGGGGCCACAGCGAGCTCGGGAGTCGCAGCCGGCATCACACCGTCGGGCACGGGCTCGGTCGGGATCCGGGCGTCGTCGCGACAGCCGACCAGGCTGAAGAGCAGGGCTGGGGCGAGGACCCCGGCGACGCT